>NZ_AXWV01000074.1 GCF_000482845.1 Anaerobiospirillum succiniciproducens DSM 6400 | reverse complement strand
AGGAGCTTTTAAGATCTCATAGAACTTAAGAACTAGGAGCTTTTAAGATCTCATAGAGCTTAATGACTAGGAGCTTTTGAGGCTATCAGGTATAGCATCACTAATGAACTGCATAATGGTGTTAGTTGCAGTTGCGCTTTGCTCTGTAGCGGCGATTGTTGGTTTTGCCTCTAAGGAGAGTAGTGAGTCGAGTTTTTGCAAAAGCATTAAGAGCTTATTGTTATCTTGTCGAATGCGTCTAAAGGAGTTGGCTAGCTCAGTGTTATTTAGATTCGAGCTTACTAGACGCAGCATCTGTGCAACATCTTCGTACTGATCTTCAGAGGAAATGAAGAAAGCCATAGCCATATCAACGCCGTGATAGTCAGTATCGACACTGTTATAAGCCACTTCATCTTGTAAAATGCACAAAATACAAATGCTTTTATCAAGGCCATGAATAAGCGCATGAGGAAGTCCAATACCCTTAGCACACACAGTTGAGCCACAAGACTCGCGCTCATTTAGCGCTAGGAGCAGATCTAACTTATCAAGTCCAGATACTTCTGAGGCAACAGCGCAAATCTCCTCAAACAATCGCTTTTTACTAAAGCATGTTAGAGGCGACAGAATGTAAGTATTAGGAAGAATCTTAAACTGTGCCATGAAATGCTCTCTTTTAACAAACTTAAGCAACTAAGCTATACAAGCTTAAAGCTTACTTGTGCTATGGGTAGCGACGTACATCTTATTTTTAGGCTAAAACGTCGCGGGTGTGCAGTACTTATTAAGAACTTGCTGTATTATAAGCGCTACTTAAGCGATCTGATCAGGATCTAGCAAGCATTAGCCTTCTCTTAAGCTTACACAGCAAACACTGCTCTAATCTTTGTAATGCTTCAACTTATTTGTCTGCACCATTAAGTTTTTGTGAGCCGTTCATAAGTTGTATCTACGTATTTTACTGTAGAGTAGAGATTAGTAAGCTAAATGTTAGTTTTAACTATTAGCAAAACAATGCTTCACACGGCATAGCAAGGCTTTAGCTAAGTGTGTCGCTTAATTAAATGATGGCTAGTTCTATCTTAACGATTCCTTATTAACTGAGGTATTCTCATGGTTACCAATGCAAAGCCTACTTGTATCGACTTTCAGAGGCTTGTAACTAATGGCTATGCTCCACACGAGCTTGCTTCTTTTGTACGCACAAGCCCTTACTTTGATGCTCAGTGGTACGAAAGACAGTACCCTGGCATTGAGTACCACGATGATGGCTGCCCAGATGCAGCATTCCACTACGCTAACTACGGCTATAAAGAAGGCAAGCTGCCTAGCCCGCTGTTTGATGGCAATCGTTATAGCGATTATCACAACCTGAGCGACTACAATCCGCTTGTGCATTATATTGCCTCAGGCTGCCCTGGTCGTTACCGCTCATATGAGTTTGGCAAAAACATTGTCGATCGCTACAACCAAGATCAGACTGACTTTTTAGTATCAGAACGTGCCTACATTTACGAATTACTGTACAAAGAGAAATTTAACTTAGAGCTTGATCTGTGTGCAGTGCCAGCAACTCTTACTGAAAAGTTCTTCTCCATTAAGGCTTTTGGCGCAGACATGATCAATGAGGCTATTCCTCTGCTTGACGCTAAGACCATGCCTGAAACCTTAATTAACAAGTATGGCTTCAACAAAGATGAAGTTATCAATGTTAAGGCCATTTGTAAGGACACTGATGAGCTTTTAAATGCATTAAAAGATCTACCTACTTCGATCTCTATGATCTGCAATGGCATGCAAGGCACTGTTATTTCAGCTGGCAACAAGGAAGATCTTAAGATCCAGGACAACGTGCGTGTTCTCGACGCTATTCAGGCCAATGCTTTGGGAGAGAATATTGTCGACAAACTCCATCCTGTAGCTAAAGTAAGTCCTGACTTTGTAGTCTTTGACAATCCAATCTTTAGCAATAAAGCTCACCGCATGGTGCAGGTAGTATGCTTCAATGGCAAAGCTCAGTTCATGCTCATTACAGGACCAAATGGTGCACTTACTTTTGCAGACTGCGACTTAAATGTTCTACCAGTAGCTATCTCTACTAATGATCAAGGTCTGCATCCAATAGAAAAAGAGTTTAGACGCCCAGAATGCCTTAATGCCATGCTCTGTAAAGCAGAGACTATTGCACACGACTTTAAGGCATTAACAGTAATGTTCGCTGTGAGCGAAAAAGAATTTGTTTGCACAGCAATTAGAACTGAACTGTTAAACGGCATGTTTAAGCTCAGCAATGACTTCGATCTGCGCTTTGGCTCCCGCCTTGAATTAGCCTAAACGCATTGTCTGCGCACCTTACACGGTGCGCTTTGGGCGCACTTTGGGCGTTTTTTTGCCCCACCCCATCTAAAACTTCTTTAGTGCGCCCCCTTGCTCTTGTCCATTAGACATATCCAAGCATTAGATAGCTACGAATCAAGAGCAATTATTTTACGAGACGCATCGATAGGATTGGGTAAGGATTGCCTTGAGCATCTTGCTCACTTTGAGTGCCCTATTCATCACGTTAGCTAGATTTAGGAGCAGGCAGCAAGGCTGTGCTCTCATTTGTTACTAGTGCAGTTGAGGTAGAACGAACCGCTTCAGATGCGCTAGTAGAAGCCTTTTTGCGTCCACGTCTCTTCTTTAACGGCTCTGACGATGCTGCGATCTTAGATGCAAGCTCCTCACCCTTTGGAGAACGTACTGACTTTTTGTTCGGTAAGGCCTTAACACCACTACCTGCTATGGCATGACGTTTAAGCTGAGTCGAAGCTGAACGCTCAGTCTGATTATGACGTACGGATACAGCTTTTTTGCCCTTACGTTTACTGCTTTTATCAGCAAGGGCCGGAGTATCTGAATACTCATCTGACTGTACGCCTTCATTGAGCAAGATAGCCTTAACTTTGGCCATGGCATTAGACTCAACTTGTCGCACTCGCTCAATGGAGATATTAAATTCGTTAGACAGCTCTTGCAGCGTAGCCTTTTGTTCATCAAGCCAACGGCGCTTAATAATATAACGTGAACGATCATCAAGCGACTTAAGGGCCTCGCGCAGCTTCTTCATCTCCCAAGCAGCGTAATTGCTCTGCTCGTAAGTTTTAGCAAAATCAGAGGTATCGTCTTCAAGATAGGCTGAAGGAGACATAGCTACGGCGACACCCTTTTCTGAGCTGTCTGCCTCATCAAGATCAAAACCAATATCCGATCCTGAAAGACGCTTTTCCATTTCTGCTACGTCACTAGCAGATACACCTAAACTTGCAGCAACATCATTACGCTCACTTGCGGTAAAGCGACGTAATTCATTTTTAAACTTGTTGAGGTTGAATAAGATCTTACGTTGCGCCTTGGTCGTGGCCACTTTTACCATACGCCAATTGCAAATGATGTATTCGTAGATCTCTGAGAGAATATAGGTTCTTGAGAAGGTTGAAAGTCTTGCGCCCTTTTCTGGCTCAAAACGTTTAACCGCTTTCATAAGTCCAATATTGCCCTCTTGAATCAAATCAGACAGCGGTAAGCCATAGCCAGCAAAACCACGAGCCTCTTTGATTACTAAGCGCAAGTGTGACTCTACTAAGCGACGTGCAGCGGATAAATCGCCATCCTCTCTAAAACGACGTGCTAATTCTTCTTCCTCTTCCTCACTAAGCATCGGCACCATATTGGCAGCTTTGATAAAAGCACCAATACCTGCAGTTGAAGAAGCTTTAACTAAGGCTGTGGATGGCTTCTTATGCCCATCACCATGAGTTACAGGAAGATTTGGAGTAGTCGATGAATAATCTTGCTCACCATCGCCGTCATCATCTAAAGAGTCTTGGCCATCATGCTCAAAGACATGCATACCGCTTTCATTAGATGCAAAATCATCGTGTTCGGCCTCTGAGTCGTCTTCATCCTCAAAGTTACCATAACTGCTAGACTCTAAATCGAGTTCCTCTTCATGATCACTATCATCAAGATCATAGCCATCATGCTCATGAGTAAGTTCTTTGACCTTATTAAAAACATCAAAGCTATCATGCTTGTGTTCGCCATCATCAAGCTCACTAGAAGCCTTGCTAGCTACCGCTAGTGGTTGATTAACTAGATCAGTTGACTGATGCTTTACTAGAGCCGTTGATTTAGATGAGGCAATAGCAACAGCATGAGATGATCCTGCTATCTTGTCATGGCTTTGAGACTCCACAGCTCCTACTTGAGTTACACTTGCCTCTTGAGGCTCAATTGCCTCAGCATCTGTAAACTCATTTTCAAAGCTTGATTTGAAGTGCTCTTCAAGTTTAGCTAACTCATCATCCTCAATGACATCTGCATCGATATATTCTGGCTCAACATCTTTAATGAGCTTACTGTCCTGCTGATGCAGAGGCTTAGCATGAACATAACTTGTAAATGAACTATACTCAGGATCATGAGCAACAGCCTCGACAAAGCCATCATCGTGGGGATTGACTGACTTAGCATGTGCATTGTCAGAACTACTCTCTTGAGTAGGGCTTAAATCATGTGAGGTTAAATTTGGGGCATTCACAAGCGCGGCGTCCTTACTCTTAAGGCCACTTAACTCATTATATTTACCTAAAGGCATAGCGCCATTTTCTGTGGTATTCCCACTGTAATGGCGTTGTGATGATGAATCTGACTTAGACATGCTCACACAGCTCATTGATACAACCGTGTAATGATAGCACACAGTACAAGACACGGCTTGTATAGCTAAGATTGCAAGATAAAAAACGAAAAAGGCCGTCAATGCTAATGCACCAACGGCCAATTAATTAATAATACTAAGCTTTATAAAGGCTTGGCAACTGCCTACAGAGTGCAGTCAATATACTGCAAGCTATAGACTGCAAGTTATCATTGCGAAACTAAAGATTGATAGTTTCGTCTGCAAGACGGCAACCAGCCTGCTTATGAGTAATAATGATGATGCCTTTTCTTAGGTTCTGAATGCGCTCAATAATACGCAATTCCTGAACCTCATCAAGACCCTCACCAGGCTCATCAAGCACGATAAACTTGCTGTTATCCACAGCAGCACCGCCAACCGGGACAGCGTTTGCGGCAACTAAAGCTCGAGCAAGACACAGTCGACGGGCCTGACCACCTGAAATAGTAAGACCAGTTGAGCCAAGCCACTCATCGAGTCCTGCAGGCAACTGAGCAATCAGATCTGTAAGCTCTACAATTGCAAGAGCACTCATAACCTCATCACGAGTGATCTTTGGTTTGATCTGCTTAAACGTCTCAAACACAGTACCTGAGAACAGGGTAATGTCCTGCAATGCTACAGAGAAAGAAGCTCTGATATCACGTGACTTTAAGTCTGAATAGGCTTCACCATCTAAGAACAACTCACCCTCTTGTGGATACAAAAGTCCGGTCATAAGCATAACCATGGTGGACTTACCGCGTCCTGATGGAGCCTTGATCACATAGTTGCGATCAGTTCTAAAAGACAGTGAGGCTCGATTAAGCACAGTTAAAGACTGATCTTGGGCAATCTGATAGCTAAAGGACACATCCTTGAACTCAACAGTATGCACATCAAGCTCTGCATTAGCTGCGCTTACATTGCTTTCACTATTAGATACAGTGCTATTAACTTTGCTTATATCAAAGCTACTAAACTTTGAAAGCTTTCCACCAGATGCTGCTTGAGCTGCCAAAGAGCTGTACTCTTCTTCATCACGCGTCACTTCACTAACAGAACGCGGATTGAGATCGGCATTCTCATCAGTAATCTTAAGCAAGGTGCTGACACGCCCTGCAGCATGACGTACATATGGAAGATTTAAGAACGCACCACTAAGAGGTACTAAAACTTCATATGAAGCCATAGCGCCTACAGATAGCATCATCATCATAGATGGACTCATCTGACCTGCAATCACTAAAGGCACAGACATGACGAGCAGCAAGAACAAAGTGATCTCAGATAAAGTCATCAAGAACACTTGAGCAAGCTGATCTAAGAAGATGATGCGGGAACGTGCATAAGCGAGCTTGTCTGCAGTTGCAAGGAAGCTTTCAGCTCTTTGCTTATGCATACCAAGCAGCATCAGATCGAAGAAGCCTCGGATGAAATCGCTCATCTCATCATTCAGACGAACAGCCATAGAGCCTTGCTTTAAGGAGTGCTCACGAGCAAGCATAGTCATCAAAATTGGAATGATTACGCCAGCAAGGATCATCAAAGCTAAAGCAACGAATGCCATTAGTGCTGAAAAATACAGCAAGAATCCACCTACAACCATGCCCATTAATACGGCACAGACAAAAGGTACAAACTGCTTGATGTAGATAAGTTCTAAACGCTCCACATCTGATTGCATACGACGCTGAATGTCTGAGCTCTTGAGCTTGAGAGCATCTTCAAGCTTAAGATCTAATGCTCGCTCAAATAAGAATACTCTTAAATAAGCAATAAGACGGAATGTAGCGTCGTGGGTGTAGTAGCGCTCACCATATCTCAATAAGGTACGCGTTACTGCCAAAAGACGAATCAGAGCTGATGGAATAAAGATGTTTAATACGATGTCATAAAAACCGTACACCGCCATGGCGCTTAAGAACCAGGTGGCAGAGGCCATCAAACCAATGGATGACAACGTGGCAATAAAAGACATGAAGATGCCGAAAATAGCACCATACATCTCTTTCTTAATAAGACCGACAAAACGCAGATACTCTGCCATTACAGCAACTCCTCTTCGGCCTTATCTGCAGCGACCACAACCGATGCGGCTGAAGCCTCACGCTCAACATCTGCCTCGTGCAAATCACTTTCCTTGTCAACGGTACTTTGAGGAACTACCTCAATGACCTTGTCAGCAAAGTCAATAAGCTCCTGTCGATGGGCAACCACAATCACAGTCTTATCCTGACCGAGCACACGCAGCGCCTGTAAGAAGCGGTTTTCGCTATCACGATCAAGCGATGCAGTAGGCTCATCAAGAAGCAGCACTGGTGAATCACGTAACATAGCGCGAGCAAGCGCAATCAAACGAGTCTCACCGCCTGAAATACCACGGTTTTGATCACCCACATGATGATCTAAACCATCAGCAAAACGCTTGAGCAAATGATCGGCTCCAACTGAGGTTAAAGCGGCGAGTAAATCCTCGTCAGTTGCGTCTTTAGCTCCTAAGCGTAGATTATCGCGCAGGGTTCCAAAGAGTAGATTTGGCAGCTGAGGAATGTAGGTAATACATGACATGAACTTAATGAGATCTTCGCGATCGCACTCATGACCGTTTACCTTTAACACACCGGCAGAAACATCAGTAAAGCCTGCTACTGTCTGCAGTACGGTAGATTTACCGGCACCAGAAGGTCCTACCAAGGCAGTGATAACACCTGGCTCAAACATGCTAGAGAAGTCTTTTAAACCTACTCTACCGTTTGGATAGGTTGCATCCACCTTAGCAAACTCAATAACAAATGGGGCCTTGAGCCACGATGTATCGCTATTATCGCTTTCTGCCAAAGCTGCCTCATTAGGCACATTTGCATTAAGTGATGAGAGCTGATTGTCGTTAGCCTCACAAGATTCATTTTCCTCTCTTTGATCAGCTAAACGATTAAGTTCAGCACCAGAACGCAGCTTTGGATCTGGGAAGATATTGCGTTCAGAGAGTAAATCCATAAGTCCTGACATAGCACCTAAAGCACGCATCTTGGCATGATAGGTGGCACCTAACTGGCGCAATGGCAAGAAGAATTCAGGGGCAAGCAACAGTACAAAGAGCGCTCTGGTGTAATCAAATCCATGCTGATACACAGCAAAGCCTAAGGTCACAGCACAGATTGCAATACCGCAGGTGGCAAAGAACTCGAGTACTAAAGCAGATAAGAACGCAATACGTAAAACCTGCATAGTCTCGACACGCCAGCGCTTGGTAAGTCGTGCAATCTTGGTGATTTCCTGACGCTCGATGTTAAAGAGCTTTAATAATGACAGCTTATCTAAAGCCTCAGCAAAGCGTACTGAAAGGCGAGTAATCTGCTTCCACTGTCTACGATTTAATCTTTCGGCACCCTTGCCAATTAAGATCATAAAGACAGGAATCATTGGAGCCATTAAAAAGAGAATCAGGGCAGAACCTGGAGAAACTAAGGCTACAGCGATAAGACAGACTACAGGAATGACCATAGCATAACGCAAGGTCACTAAGAATGAGCTGAAATACGGCATGATGTCGTCCAGAGCATCAGTAAACATGGTGCTCAAAGATGACTTAACCGCAAAGGAAAGTGGACCCACACGCAATAGTTTAGCGATGAGCTCTTCACGTACGGCACCTTCTACTAAGTATGAGACCTTAGCGATGGCCTTAGCAATGAAGTATCGCATAACAAAGCGACCTGCCAATGGGATGAGGCAGTATGGGGCGAGGTGTAAAGAAGCGGTATCTTGCTTAACGACAAAATCGGCAAAGGCAAGACAGATGATTCCGTAGAAAGCGCACAAAAAAATTGCATCTGTGAATGCTAGGAACATCAGCAGATGCAAGGTACCTTTGGCGCGACGGCCCCAGCTTTTTAACTGCGCTGGAGCATCGTTTGTTTGAACTGAAGTATCGATTTTAGAACCAGTCCCAAAGATCAAATAAATAACTTACGGCGAGGCATAAACCACAAACGCCGAGTAATCCAATTATCCATGCAAGATAAAGCATTGTTACTCCTAAAACTTTTGTACCCTTAACCGTTACCTCTTACAAAGCTGCACCTTACGATGCAGCTTGATGCAAGCAAGGTACAGGGGATTTTACTCCCCTGAGTGGAGAGCTATTTAAAGCTCTCCAGACTAAGAGTAAGGGGTAGCGCTTTTAGTCTATTAGTAGTGACCGGTATTGCCGTCTTCTTCAGATACCTTGTTCCACATTCTCTTGTAAGCCCAGAAAGTGTAAGCCAGGGTGATAGGAACAAAGATGATAGTTGCATACAGCATGCACTGTAAAGTGAAGTGAGAAGAAGAAGCATCCCAAATGGTCAGTGATGAGTTTGGATCCATGCTTGATGGGAGCACGAATGGGAACATTGCAACAGCAGCTGTGCAGATCACGCAAGCGATAGCCAGTGAGTTGTAGATGATGCCCTTGCCAGCCTCACCCTTGGCACCTAATAAACCAGCCTTTAACATGCAGAACATAGCTGCAATAGGAATGATTAACAGGATGCCATATGAGTTCTTATAGTTTTCAAACAGACCGTTCTCAACAACCTCAACAGTCTTGCCAGTGATCATGTGGAATGAACCTTCTGGAGCTAAAGAAACGAGTCTGTAGCCATCAAAGGTGTAAGCCCAGATGCCAGCAATGATGTAAAGGATTAAGGTTAAGAATGCGAGCTTGAAAGTTAAGCCACGAACACGGGTGCTAATCTCATCAACAGTACGTAACTGAATCCATAAGCAGCCCTGGGTCAGAAGCATGGTTACGCTTACTAAACCACAGAGGATTGAGAATGGATCGAGCAGTGGGAGTAATGCAGTTAAGAATACACCGTCATAGTGCCAGCGGACATTCTCGTCAGCCCAGAATGGTAAGCCCTGTAAAAGGTTACCGAATACTACGCCGAACAGTAAGATAGGTAAGAAAGAACCTACAGTTAAAGCAATGTCCCAACGCTTAAGCCAAGTCTCGTCCTGGTTGTGGTTACGGTAGTCAAATGCCAGTGGACGTAACCAAATGGCAGCTAAGACTAACAGCATACCCCAGTACAGGCCTGAGAAAGATGCAGCGTAAACTTCTGGCCAAGCTGCGAATACAGCACCACCAGCAGTGATTAACCAAACCTGGTTACCGTCCCAGTGTGGAGAGATAGTGCTGATAATAGCGCCACGCTCTTTTGAGTTCTTGGTAACCTTGAACAGCAGTGCAGAAACTGCCATATCCATACCGTTAGTCAGCGCAAAGCCGATTAACAGTACACCTACTAAAATCCACCATAAGACCTGGAGGGTATCGTAATCAAAAATCATCTCTTACTCCTCCATTAAACAGCGGTGTTTGGCTCAGTTGATGAAGTTGGCTCATCGGCCTTTGGGGCCAGTTCCTTCTCATCAGTGATCTCAGGACCTTTCTTAATAGCCTTAACCATCAACTTCATTTCGATGATTAAGAGGACAGTGTAGATACCGATGAAGAACAGTAATGATAAGCCTACGTCAAGAGGTGAAAGGCTTGAGGTTGCCAGATAAGTTGGCAGAATCTCATTAATAGCCCATGGCTGACGACCTACCTCAGCTACAATCCAGCCTGCCTCACAGCAGATGAATGGCAGAGGGATACAAGCGATGAGGATCTTGAGCATACGTGGACGGTTATGCAGATCGTTCTTGTATAACAGTAAGTATGCAGCAACTGCAGCAACCAGACCTAACAGACCAACCAGGCCAACCATGATACGGAAGGCATAGTAGTTAATCCATACTGGAGGTACGGAGTTGTGGGCTGCAAGCTTAATCTCATCCTCAGTTGGGTTGAGAGGATCAGCAGCATGCTCAACTAAGAGTAAGCCGAAACCTAAGTCACGCTGGTGAGCCTTAAATAAGGCCATGTTCTCTTCAGTTGCTTCGCCAGCACGCATCTTGGTTAAAGTGCGGTTAGCGATAAGGCCACTGCGGATACGCTCCTCGTTCTCAGCAACGATTTGACGTAAACCCTTAACCTCTGTATCAAAAGAGTGAGTAGCAATCAGACCTAACAGAGCAGGGATCTTGATAGAAACAACATTTTCCATCTTGTCCTGGTTAGGAATAGCAAATACTGACCATGCAGCAGGTGGAGTCTGGGTCTCAAACTCAGCTTCCATAGCAGCAAGCTTGGATGGCTGATGCTTGGTTACAGCTAAAGCGGATAAGTCACCAGTTAAACCTGATGCACCCATAGCGCAGAAACCAAATACGAGACCAATGGTCATAGAACGCTTGGCGAACTGGAAGTTCTTGCCCTTCAGCATTAAGAATGCACTTACACCGATTACGAAGAATGAAGCAGTGGTGTAACCAGCTACTACGGTGTGTAAGAACTTGACCTGTGCAACCTCTGAGAAGATGAGACCCCAGAAGTCGGTCATTTCCATACGCATTCTCTCTGGAGAGAACTCTGAGAACTCTGGGTACTGCATCCAGCCGTTAGCGATAAGAATCCACATGGCTGATAAGTTAGAGCCCAGTGCAGTTAAGAAGGTGATGACCAGGTGAGTCTTCTTAGAGAAGCGGTTCCAACCAGTAAACATCAGACCGATGAAGGTGGACTCTAAGAAGAATGCCATTAAGCCTTCAATAGCTAATGGAGCACCGAAGATGTCACCTACATAGTGAGAGTAGTTAGACCAGTTAGTACCGAACTCAAACTCAAGAGTAATACCGGTAGCTACACCAATCGCGAAGTTAATAGCGAACAGCTTACCCCAGAACTTTGCCATATCGCGGTAAATGACACGTCCTGTTGCAACATAGACCAGCTCCATTACGAAGACCAGCCATGAAATGCCTAATGTAAGCGGAACGAAGAGAAAGTGGTATAAAGACGTGGCAGCGAATTGCCAACGTGATAATTCCACCATTAGTTCGTTGACCATGGAAGACCCCTATGAAAGTACCCGCAGGATTACCGATACGTCTAATACTCAGCAAGTGTGCTAAAAGGGCATAAATGCTCAAGGCGTATCTAGAACAAATAGTAAACTTGCGTTCCTTACTTGTTAAGTTGAGGCCGCATTATATGCTATTCATGTCACTAACTTTCTTATCTTGTGTGAACATTGCGATCAGTGTCATATAAGGACATAGATGTCAAAAACTATGGCTAAAGCCCTTATTTATCTTGTTTATGCGCATATTCGTAAGCAAGTTTGTAAAAACAACGCCCGTCTTTTCGCAAAAACTTATCACTTTATCGTTTGCCTTATTTTGATGCAAAACTTTATGCAAAAATGTCACGATCGCCCATTCTGTCTAAGACTAAGATTTAATAAAGATATTTAACAAATTGACACTTTTTTGCAAAATTTGAGCACTTCTTCTCAAAGTTGAGCATTATTTAACCCAAATAACCCTAAATTACCATCCTTACACAAGAACCTTTCCCCATCTACAAGCTCACCCAACAGATCGCTTACAAACGCCATTTACACGCTATTTGCAAAAGATTGCAGCTTTTGCAGACCTCCCCCACCATCCTATGGCTCAACTACCAAAGTTCTAATCAATGAGTCATGTTCTTTAACTGGCATTGGCAAATGTATTAGCCACTTTAGCGGCATTACGGATCCAAACCTACAGAAGATTGATCACTAAAGATCACGTCCTTTATGACACATCTCCTCTATTAATCAATCTATCTTTGCTGACATGAGATAAAAGAGACTAGCAGCGATTAACTTAATGACTTTAATACAGCACGCTGCTAGTTCTTAACAATTTATCTGTCGACCCTAAGCTTCCGCACGCTGCTAGCTATTGGCAATTTATCTATCGACTCTAAGCATCGGCTGCTGTAGCACAGTTAATGGATAAGACTTTATTGTCATCATCAGTAACAGTCTTGGCCGTGCGGATATCCTCAAGTAGGATCTTGTGTGAACCTTCCATTACTAAGCCATTTTTAGAGGCAGTAATAATCGTAATTCCCTTTACTGAAGCATTTGTAACATTATTAAGGCAAATGAGATTCTCAAAAGGCGCACTATCTGAAGAAGACAGGCTCAGTCCCTCAAAAGCCTTGAGATCGTCGTTTAATACTGCACGAGCTAACTCTTTGGCATCTTTAGAACTTAAGTTCATAAAGCTGCCATCAATCACTCCATTGCCCTCAAAGTGCACGTTATTAACACCATTTACCAAAATAAAGGAGCTATTAACATTGAGCTTGCCCTCATCCGATGCCAACACATCATTCATAGCTCTAGCGCAGGCTTGCATATCAGCCTTTAAGATCGCGCCTCTTTCCAAACGAATACGCACATTAGCAGGGATCTTTAAAGGTCCACTCAACCAAACACCTGCACCTAAAAAGACGGTACCGCCTTTTTGTGAGCAAGTATCAATGGTCTTTTGCAATGCTTGAGTATTATCGGTCTTACCATCTGCCTTGCCACTATAATCAAGCGGGGTCCACTGTCTTGAACATCTGTCGTCGAAAGTACCGATACAGCCACGACCGGCTTTATGCTTGTAATCTGAGTTTGCAAAAATATTTAGCTTATCAAAGATCATAGCGCTACCTAATCACACCAAAGACAATCCACGAGTAGCGATAACTATGCAGAACAAAGGCAATCGATACCCAAATCTCATATGATTAAGCAATTTACCTTACAAGCGACTATCAATTGGATAAAAAAGCCATACGCATGTGTTGTATCTCACAATCTATATTAAGATTGTAATTATAATCGTGTAATCACTCTCATCTATCGTGCAGCATTCAACTTGTGACAAATGAATATAGAATGCAGCTTACAAAACAGATAAAATGATGCGATTTTGCAGCTTGCTAAAATGTCAGGCAAATCATTAGGATCTTAAGTCAATCAAAATGGTCGATGACTGTGCCAAGATCTTGGGTCATTGAGCAGCAGTACATACTCGTATATAAATGCCACTCCTGCGTGAACAAGCTAACAGCATCAACCATAATTGCATTTTGTGTTTAAACAATCATGATCAATTTCTTCTACCAAGTCGGCTATTCAGGTGCCTTTATCTTCTTAATCGGCATCATCGGTCTTTTCATGGCTATTCGTGGCACCGTCTTGGTAATCCTCGTTAAGAAACAAGGTTTATCAGCCAATGGCATTGCTAGCAGCATCATTACCTCAGTTAATGAGGCTGAAGCCAATAAGAGTCAAGACGAGGGTAATAAGCCTAATCGTGAGCTCATCATTAACACTCTGATGCAAGTTCAGATGAAAGGCATCTATTCATCCATGTACTTCTTAAAGCTATGTGCTGCTATCGGCCCTTTATTAGGCCTGTTAGGCACTGTTTTAGGTATGGTAGATGTATTTGCCAACCTCTCAGCGCGCTCTATGCCTGATCCATCTATGCTTGCTGGCGGTATTTGGGAAGCATTATTAACCACTGTGATGGGTCTGACTCTTGCGATCCCAGCGCTGATTGTTCATTACTACTTGCTCATGAACCTCAGAGCATTTAGAAACCAAATCAACCTTGCAATTAGCAACATTAAGCTCCACTAACGCACAGCACAACCCCAAACAACCCTTTAGGCATATCAACAAGTTAGCCCATAGCTAACTTGCAGCAACCAAGTTTCAATGTCAGGAGACATTTTCCATGAACGAGCATGATGATGACTTAAATGTCGATCTAACACCACTGATTGACGTGATCTTTATGCTCGTGATCTTCTTCATCATGACCATGAGTTTTACCCTGCCGGTGATCGACTTTAACTTACCTCAGTCAGGTACTGCTCAAAGCGAAAGCCGTACTGCTACTATTCGTGTCAGTGTAGACGCTCACGGTAACTTTAGTGCTGGAGAGACTCCATGTACTGTAGATGAGCTTGAAACTATCATCGAAAAGCGCATGGTTGAGTGCAACGACAATAACGAAGAGCTAAGCATTGAGCTTGTGATCTCTAGTGACACTCCTACTCAACACTTAATCACTGTTGCTGATCTGGCTCGTACCTATACCCATGGTCGCCTCTTAGTTGTAGCTGAGAAAAACGATAGCGCCCCTGGTGCCCCAGGCTCTACTGTTGCTACTCCAGCAAGCGAGAGTACTGCTCCAACAAATAGCAGCACTACATACAGTGCAGGATCAAAATAGATGATTCATAAGTGTTTCTCGATGGATCCTGACTTAGTTGCACGCACCTGTGGCTTCATGGGTGTGCTAGGCTCCCTCGTGGCTATAGGAGTCTTGGACAATCCAAAGTTCATCATTACTCCACAGCAAAACTTTGAATCTGTAATCCTCTCTTTAAATGTTGCTGCAGCCGAAAAGATAGAGCCACAAGAAAATACTCTTGAGGATCATGAGCCTATTCAAGCAGCTCCAAAACAAGTTGAGCCAGAGAAGATTGAAACTAAAGAAGAGCCTAAACCTGAGCTCAAAGAGGAAATTAAGCCTGAGCCTAAGGTAGAACCAAAGGTTGAGCCAAAGCCTGAAAGCAAGCCCCAGCCTAAGCCTAAGCCTAAGGCGGAGCCAAAACCTCAACCAAAAGCCGAACCTAAGCCAAAAGTTGAGCCTAAGCCACAACCAAAACGAGAGGCTCAAACCTCAAGCACTAGACATCAAACATCAGTAAAACCTGATACACAGGCAAAGCCAACTACACAACCAACACCACAAGCTAGCGAGCAGCAAAGCCGCAAGATCACAGCTGAGCTGTCATCTCTGCTCGTAAAAGAGATCAAAAGCAAGCTGCGTTACCCTCGTAATGCCGTAAGACGCAAACTTGAAGGCACTGTGATGGTTGAGTTTGTAATTGAACGTGGCGTGGTGATCTCATACACCATCAATAAAAGCTCTGGCCATAAGATCTTAGATGAGGCTGCTGGCAAACTTGCCAAGAGCATGCTCAAATTCAATACCAAACTATCTTCAATGAATAATAGAGTACTAATCCCAATCAAGTACGAACTTATCTAAGGGCAAAAGAAAAGGCAGTAACCACAAGGGAAACTGCCTTTTCTTTTGTCATCAGCAAAAAGCAGCGCCATAGCGCTGCTTTTTTCGTATTGACTAAAAGTAAGCTCAATTACATGAGTACGAGCTTATCTTAATCTATGACTAAGGTACTAAGCCCTTAGCCACAAGAGCTGTACAATCTTAGAACTTGCCACGAACGCCTAATGAGAAGCTGCGGCCAGCATCGTGAATCAGCTCGTTAGTCATGTACTTCTTATCAAAGATGTTCTCTAAAGCTGCGTATGCAGTGAACTGATCATTTGAACCGAAGTGAGCTGATACTGCTAAGTTCCAAGTTACGAAGCCTGCTAAGTTGTACGCATCGATGTATGAGCTTTCAGCAATGTCGTCGTTCTTAGAGTTGTCAGCAAACTTAGCATAACCATCTACATTGAAAGTAGAACCGTAGTAGCGTAAACCTGCATTACCTGACCAACGTGGAGTACCATTGTTCTTAGATGTCTTGCCATGAACTTCATACTCACGCACCAGGTAAGTTAAGTTTACATAAGGCTCGTAAGTACCATCGATGAGGTATGCAAGTGACAGGTCAGATCCATAAGTGGTAGCCTGAGCAATGTTCTGGAAGGTAAACTCAACTACGTTAGGGTTTTTGCTTGGCTTTTGCTGAGTCTCGATGTAATTATCAGCAATAGTGTAGAACACTGCAAGGTCAGCTGCTAAAGCACCATCATCCCAACGGAAACCAAGCTCAAAGTTATCAGACTCTTCAGGCTTTAGATCAGGGTTACCGTACTGCATTGTGCCTGTTGAGGTGGTGATAAACAGCTCCTGCAATGTTGGAGATCTAAATCCCTGAGACCAATTTGCACGGAAAGCACCGTTATCAAATGGACGGTAAACAAGACCAACAGAACCTAAGAGCTTAGAGTCTGTCTGGTCATCATTAGTAATGATTTTTGTTCCTAATGGTTTTACAGGAGATTGACCTGGTTGTTGTGTAGCAAAATAACTATTACCATACTGAGTAGTAATACCAGCTTCATTCTTTACGTAGTTATAACGAATGCCTGTATTTAAGGTCAGCTCATCAGTAATGTAGGTTGAGAGCATAGAGTAAATGGCATGATTTTGCTGCTTGTAACCTGCATCATCGAAAGTGTGATCCATGCGAGAAGGCTTAGTCGGTGGATAAGGAGTACCCGGTGGAAGCATCCCAGCAATATCAATTTCCATAAATGAGTATGCCTTGGCCTTATCTAGGCGACCTTCGTAGCCAGTTACGAGGTAGAAAGTATCGGATAATGAAAACTCTGCTTGCAGGTTTGCACCATAGCTTTCTTGTTCATTGGTAACATCAATATTAATACCACGAGTAGGATTGTTTAAATAATCCTTATCGTTGGTCTGATAGTAGATAGAGCCATCTACAGCAGCTACATAGTCATTTAAGTCTACAGCCTTGAAGTAGAGCTTATGCTTCATGCGATTCCACTTAGGCATAGAACCACGGAAGTTTTGATATGCAGGGTAATCGGTGGTGGTAGATACTTCAGATGATGAAATGTACAGCTCACCGTTATAGCCTAAGGTAAGCTTGTCGGTAACGTCATAGCTTAAGTCAGCATTGAAGCCGTGTGCTCTGTAGGCAGTGTTATCTACATAACGACCATCAGCTATACGTAAATCACCAGCATTCTCATTAAATGCGCCTACTGCATACTTAAAGCGATCTACAGTACCAGTTGCATTCATAAACTCAGAGAATGAAGAGGTGGCACTGTTGTAACCTACGCCAGCCTCAACATCGATTGGGTTTGCAGAAGCTTGCTTGGTAATAACGTTAACAATACCGCCAATAGCATCAGAGCCGTATAAAACAGATGCAGGGCCCTTTACTACTTCAATACGATCAATGAAGTATGGGTTCATGAGCATTGGAGCTCCTGACTTAGTCTTCTGATCGGAAATACGATCACCGTTAACCATTACTAAGGTACGGTTTGAGTGCTCACCACGAATAGCAACACGCTTAGCACCAGGAGTACCATCAGAAACGATGTTTAAGCTTGATTGGGTGCTTAACAGATCAGGTACGCTGTCACGGTTTAACAGCTGAGTCTCTTTACCTGTAACGACAGCTACAGAAGCATCAGTATCGAGAAGTGCCTTTTGAGTACGCGCAGCGGTGATAACTACAGTCTCGCCAGCAATGCGATCATAATTAGCACCTTTAGTCTGATCTGCTGCGTAGACACTAGGAACGGTTACCATAGATAAAGCCACTGCTAACAGGCTTTTCTTATACTTACTTTTAGAAGACATTATTCAAAAACACTCTCTGTTTGTGATACAAAATTTTTAGCATCGAATACAGACAAACACCATTACAACAACTAACAATGGCTCCACTTGAGGGATTTTCAGTGCTAAAAGAAAGTCTGCATTATGAGCTTATAGAAAAATTTCGCAAAAACTTACTGATACTTTTTCGCAATTAGTTTGGATATTTAAGTAAATTTGACGGTTAGCTCTCACTTTTGAGCCAAAAGTGCGCTTAAAACACCCATTTTGTACCAAAGACGATAGTCCTAAAACAATCTGTATAGAGTAGAAACCTTAAACTCAAATAAAGCGCATGTTTATAAATAATTTTGTGTATAAAAAGCCTGTATCAAGCCCCAAAATAAATCAAAATATCGCCCTAAAGCACTACCAAAACATACGTATTTGATTGTGCAAAATTTGTTTTGAGACATAAAAAAGCCGGCATAAAGCCGGCTCTTATCAATGAATCTAAAGCGATAGATTGCTATTTGAGGTCTTCACCTACTAAAGCTTCAACGTAAGGCTCTACCTTGAACTCACGTAAGTCCTCAGCCTTCTCACCAATACCAACATAGCGAATAGGGATGCCGTACTTATCAGCAAGTGAAATAACCACACCACCCTTGGCTGTGCCATCAAGCTTAGTTAGCACTAAACCAGATACATTCACTGCCTCGGTAAAGAGTTTGGTTTGAGATACTGCGTTCTGACCAGTTGCAGCATCAAGTACCAATAAAGTCTCATGAGGAACAGCTGGATCGATCTTCTGCATTACACGAACAATCTTGCGCAACTCTTCCATGAGATTGTCTTTGTTCTGCAGACGACCTGCAGTATCACAGATGAGTACGTCGATATCACGTGCCTTTGCGGCGTTAACTGCATCAAAGAGTACTGATGCACTATCAGAGCCTGTAGCCTGAGCAATGACCGGAACATCTGCACGACGGCCCCACTCTTGTAATTGCTCAACTGCAGCAGCACGGAAAGTATCACCTGCAGCTAACATGACTTTAAGACCCATATCCTGGTACTTCTTCGCAAGCTTACCAATGGTAGTGGTCTTACCGGCACCGTTTACACCCACCATCAGAATAACAAATGGAGTGTGATCCATCACCATCAGTGGTTTTTCCACTGGATAGAGGATATTGGACAGAATACGGTTTAAGTTATTACGCAGCGCACCGGCATCACGCAGATCACGGATACGAGACTCATCGCGTAACTGCTCAATGACTTTCATGGTGGTATCAACACCTAAGTCAGCCTGAATAAGAGCAGTCTCTAAGTCCTCGTATAACTCTTCATCGATCTTGCGACCAAAGATCAGAGAGCTCACACCAAAGGCAAGATTATCACGAGTCTTCTTTAAGCGGCTGAAGAATGAGGCTTTCTCTTTCTTAATCTCTTCTTGCTGTTCTACTTCGACAGGTTCAGCAACCTCAGTCTCTTCAGACTCGGTGTCTTCTTGCTCAGCAGCAGCTTCTTCTTTGGCTTCTTTAGCGGCCTTAGCAGCACGCTTGCCACGACGCTTAGTTTTAGGTTTGCCATCTTCATCAGACTCAACCTCACCTTCAGCCTCGTCTGCAGCTGCCTCTTCTGCGTCCTCTGATTCTACAACCTCGCTTGCAGCTTCAGCTTCTGCCTTAGCCTTTGCCTCAGCCTCTGCCATGGCCTTTGCTTCAGCTTCTGCTTTAGCCTTTGCCTCAGCCTCTGCCTTGGCCTTTGCTTCGGCCTCTGCCTTAGCCTTTGCCTCAGCTTCTGCCTTAGCCTTTGCCTC
>NZ_AXWV01000073.1 GCF_000482845.1 Anaerobiospirillum succiniciproducens DSM 6400 | reverse complement strand
CCGTTTGACTCTTCATTAAAGCTATAAGAGTTCGATGCATCCGTTTGACTCTTTGTTTTAGATAAAAGAGACGAGGGATCTCATTAGACCCTACTCTAGCTAAGATTTCTTGCATACAATATGTTCCTAAACATACGGATCGAGCATCTTATATTTGGCAACCGAGTACACTTGTGGTACTGCCTAAACATTAACCAACTACCTAATTAAGGCCGCTAACATGTCACAGAATCTCCCATTTAGCTTTCTTCAATTGCCAGAGGCTGTTCAAAAGGAACAGTTAGAGCGCTTCAAAGGCGTTTGTGCTCTGTATGGCTATGAGGGCTTCTTGCGACTACAGAATGCCCATGCCGTAGTGATTGGCAATGGCGGTGTTGGTTCTTGGATTGCTGAATCACTTACTCGTACAGGCGTTGGCTCCATTAGCCTCATCGATTTTGACAATATCGAGCTTAGTAATTCCAATAGACAGCTCCACACTTTAAGCTCTACTATCTGCAAGCAAAAGTCCGAAACTTTAGGTGCGCGTCTTAAAGATATCAATCCTTATCTAAAGCTCGACACTATTGGTGAGCTCATCAGTCGTAACAATGTCAAAAGCATTATGGCCAGAGCTTTAAGATTAGACGAGTCTGTACTTGAAGGCTCTGACACCACAGCACTTAACAAGCTGCTTGATCCAAACGATCTCGCCGCGCAAAAGCTTAAGCAATGCTATGGTGGAGCAGAGTACGCTAAACGCGGTCCAAATCCACATATTCCAGGCAACATCTTTGTAGCCGAGGCTATCGATGACCTATTTGCTAAAGCTGCAGTGGTAGACTACATTCACCGCCTGCAAATCCCGCTGGTGACCTCTGGCGGTGCTGGTGGTCGTATTGATCCATCACGCGTACGTACTGCAGATATCACAGAGGCTCGTGGCGATCAGCTTATCAAGCGCTTAAGAACTGAGTTGCGCAGACACTATGACTATCCAAAGGGTGTAGACGATAACTCTAACGGGGAAAACTCACGTAAGTCTAAAAAGTCAGGTAAGGCACCAGATGAGCGTTTTAACATTCTGTGCTCATTCTCTGATGAAAAACCAATGCGTTCTCAAGATCGTTTAGGGTTTGATGCCTCTCCAGAATCATTTGGCCTCATCGACCCACCAGAATTGCCTAAATTCGGTGCTTCTGTAACAGTAACTGCTACCGCAGGTTTATTGATTGCTTCTATTATAATAAGATGGATAGTTGGAGCTCGTGTGTAAGATACGCTTGCTAAAAATGCGGCTCTTAACCATTGAGCGCATTTAAAACTAGCCATTAAATGCGAGCAGCTAGTTAGACTAAAAAACTTAGTTACGGTTCTTTAGTTGCCACAAACTTTCATGAGTGCAAAGCCATTGCTATAGGCTTTTTGACAACCATGAGTTGTCTTTAATGCTCTGAACTTTGGTAAACACACTCTGTACTCATTGTCGGGTGCTAATGTAAGGTTGAAAAATGTATAGCGGACCAAAAGATCATAACAATGCCAAAGGGCATAGCAACAAAGGTCACAAAGCCCCGGCTCCTGCCATTGACGATATGGATGAGATCAACTCAGCCATGACAGGCAACTTCGGCATGCATAATCTCATGGTAACTAATTTCCATGATGGCCCATCTGGACCTACTGGTATTGCTGTAACTGATTTTAATGCACCTAGCCCTCAGGGTGATGGCATGATCTCTAGCACCCATAATCAAGGTTTACCTCCGCTGCGTGGACAAGATAACCTTAGCGATATCACCTTAGCTCCATTAAGCGGCTTTGATCCTATCGACAATACACCAATCGATACTTCAAACTTTGAAACTTTCGATGAGAGTAAGTTCAATGGTAGTACTAGCTCTCATGGCCATAGAAATACTGCGCCTGCTCAAGATCAATTCCCATCACAGATACAAAGTCCAGATGACTTTTTCCCAGCGATCAATGGCGGCAACTCTAACTCTGATCTAAGAGGCCAAAGCAATTTAGATCAGGGCAACTATAGCCTCAATGATTTATCCCCAACTCGTCGTAGCCAGCACGCTTATGGACAAGGTCGCGGTCAAATAGAGCAAGTCACTGCTGAACAAGCAGCCATGAGCGCGGTCCCATCACGCTTTAGTGCCCCTCAAGAGTCTGTAAGACCTTCAACCTTAGGCTCTTTTAGTGCTTTAGATCCCGATGACAATGGATTTAATGGCAACAATGGCGCACAAGATGGTGTTTTCTCTGAGTCTGATTACTACGAGTCACCTGAGCATGTTTATGAAAGCATGCAGCAAAACTACTTTAAACAAAATCAGCCTCGTGGTGCATTTAAGCCTACCCAAGATCAGCGCTTTGCCAATGAGTATGCATCTCCTGCAACTTGGGCAGTAAGCCAGTCTAATCGCGGCTTTAATGGAGCTGCTCGTTCTAATCAGAACATGAGCAATAATGTCTTTGACTCAGCATCTCAAGCTCATAACTATATCGATGAGAGTAATGCATTTGCTCCTGTAGCAGGTCGCAATGTGTCTGCACATGGCAACACTGGACACATACAACCAATGCGTTCTGACGCTACTGCGCAAAGTGATTTTGATCCTTTTGCCAAGCCATCTTTTGAAGCTCCAGTAAATTCAAATCAAGATCCTTATGCAGATAATGCTCGTCTCTTTGCAAGCAATCGTGGCAAATCAGAAGCTCCGCAATACCTATCTCCTGGTGTGCACTCCGATCGCGATCCAGAAAATCGCTATGAGCATCTGACCAAAGATCGACCAATTAGTATTGATAAAGAAGAGGTTGAGCGTCGCTCACGTGAGATCTGGGGTGAAAGCTCTGAGCAAAACGTTGCTCAAGATGCACTAGAGAGCGAGACTCATACCATGATCTATGGTATGGATAACAGCGCCCGCGCAGTTAAAGGTATTAATGAGCGCGGTATGGAAACTCCTTTATCTAGCTTGTCTAGTGAAGCTTCTCCTTTTGTAACTCCTGGTGTACCAATCAACAATGCTATGCAAAATGATGTTGCTCCTGAGTCTTCACAAGAGAGTATGGCCACTTACATCAAAGAAGAGAACCCAATCTACACTGCCGGCATTGAGGGTAATAATCCACGTGAGATGAGATTATTAAATCCAACTGCGCCATCTACCATTATCAATGGTCTATCTTCTGATGAGCACATCAATAATCCTTCAAACGCCACTCCAATTAGTGCCATAGTACAAAAGTCGCTGCTCAATGCAGCTCAGCAAAACGCATCAGCAGAAGCTAATACCAATCCATATGCCAAGGCTTTTGCCGCTTTAAACAAGACAAATGAGAATCATACTAAGATTTCAGGACAATCTTCTGCCATGAATCAACGCCATGACAAGGAGCCTGAAGTATCCACCATGATCTCTCGCGGCACTGCAGCAGTTGCCTCAGGACCTGAGAACTTTGCTAAGGCAAACTACAACACTGCTATTTCTGGCAACAGAGCGGCTGCCTTTAGTCAGAGCAACAACCTCTCCAATAAGGCTACTGTACTTACTTTAGGCAATAAAGTAATCGATGATCCTTACTCTAAGTTCAATCAAGCACAGTCTCGTGCCTCAGAGCTTTCAGGTAAGGGCACCTCTTTTAACTTCTCATTTACTAGTACTAGCGGTCGTCCGATGTCTCCATCACAGGCTGCATCAAATCGCTCTGCAGCTATTGGTGTAGGCTCTAGCGCAGGTGATGCAGTGGCATCGGCTTTTGCTCAGGCAGGTCATTCCCATATCGAAGGTAACGGCTCTGCTGCTTTAAATAGGGTAGTTAGTGCTACTGCTCTAGCTAAGGCCGGAAGTGATGTTACTGAGGCAAGTGCCGAGGCTATTTCTAAGGCTGTAAGCTCCCTTGCATCTGAAATCGCTCTTACAGAAAACCAGGCTAAGAGCGGCACTTTATTTGGTGCTAGCACTAAAGATAAGACTGTACTTGGCGATCATACTGGTGCTGCAGTACTTTCAGGCAAAACTAAAGTCGATAGCGACAAGACTTCCGAGTCAGTAAAAGCACTTGGCTCTACTACTGTCGATATCTCAGGCTTTGTTGATCCTTGGCTCACTGATAAAACCATCCCTGAGAGCAATAAGAGCAAAGACAAGCCAACTTTCTTTGCCGATGATGATAGCTTTAAGCCTAAGCAGAAGACTGAGTTTATGGAGGTCAATCCGCTTGAGGACTTAGCTCCATCACAGCCAGATAGCGAAAGCATTGACATGGAGCTACCAGAGCTTTCCTCTGATAGTCCATTAGAAAGCCTTGACGATATTAAGAAACTACACGAGCTTACTGATCTTGATGATGACGATGATTTCTTAGGAGCCGTGGATCATACTGCAGGCAATAAGAAAGAATCCAAAGAAGAAGGCATCAGAAAACTTAACTTTAACCCACTGGCAACCCCTGTCTCATCTGGACCTGAGTTTACAATCCGTGATGAAGACATCTTAAAGCCACAAACTGACACCATTGCTCAGGCCGCGTCTAAAGCCAAAGAAGCAGCTCGAGCTAATCTTAAGCATAGTGGTCCTAAGGGTGACTTAAGTAACTCTACTAAGCTATGGGGCCTTGAAAATGGCGCTGTAGATGCCTTTAGCAAACTTACTCAAGCTGCAGACAAATTAAGCGCTCAACAAGACCATGGCATGAGTGCTGAGGATAAGGATCTGAACGAACGCGAGTTCATGGATTTTGCTGCCTCACAAGGAGATCTTACCTCCTCTTATAACAGTGAAGGTCAAAACAATTATGAGCCGCTACAGAAGAATCCTGCTATCAACTTGAACAACTACTTACTGCGCTGCCGCAGTGGTATTGGTCAGTGTCTGTACTTAGTACAAAGTGGTCTCTCTTTAGATGTGATTGACGGTTTTAACTTAGGCTATGACGCTTACTTTAAGACCGAAAACCATGCCTATGGAACATACAATCCTTTAAGACCAGCAGGCTCAAGAAGCTATCCAGCACTGATTATCCCTCTGTCAGCTGATAGCTATGTAGCCTATAACATTCAAAGCCTGCCAACTAAAGCAGGCCCTGGTGCAGATGATCCTGTTCACCACTATATTGGCAAGTCTACTGGCTTTAACCTGCAGGTGTTAGATGATACTGAAGCTAACGCTATCTTTATCTGTGCAGGCGAGCTCGATGCACTGTCATTACTAAGCTTAGGTCAGCAAGCTTTAGCTATTGGAACTCCGCTTAACGCTATTCATGTGCTTGAGCACTTACAGCAGCTCTTTAGCTCCGGCAAGTTAGGCTCTAGATCGCAAACCACTTTCTATATCTGCATGCCACAGCAAGAAAAGCAGTGGAAAGATGCCTCAGAGGCGCTACAGGCAGGCATGAGTGCCTTTAACCTCAATGCCCATCCATTAACCTTGCATAACCCATACAAGAGTATCCACCAAGCTTTAGTAGCTGATCGCAATGCTCTGCAAGATAGGCTCAATAAGTTAAGGGAGATCTCTGAGGTTACCTTGCAAGAGGCAGTACATGCAGAAGGCGTACAAGGTTTAGTACTGTCCTTACAGTCTTTGGCTAAACTCGAGCTTTCGGCCATGATGTACACCTTAAGCAGCCCTGCTGCAGCGCTCTCACGCTTAGTTATGGCAAGCCTCATTGAGAATAAGAACCGTTCTATTCTCTATGCAGGCAGCAAGATGCAATGGCAAATGCTCTGCTCTTTACTTAGCTTTACTCCAAATAGCTTTGATAAGAATAGCCATTACTATCGTGCGCGTTTCTTAGAAATGCCTTTAGATTTAAACGCAGACATCATGGATGCAGCTTTAAATCATGGTTTGCAGGCAGCTAGCTTCAATGGTTTAAATAATCCAGTACTCATGGTGGATACTTTTGCTTATGACAACGATCTGTGCGCTAAGCTTTCCCCTCGCCTAGCTCAGCTCTCTGTCGAGTTTAATACTTCAATCATGGTCTGGTGCTCACAAGAGCAAAGAAGCATCTTTGAGGGTAACTCCTTGCAGACTATCGAGATGACGCAAGGTAATGAAAACGAAATCGTCTTCACTACTTTAGATAGCTCCTGCCGTACCCATGTGTTTTCGACTATTTCAGGCTAGCAGACAACTAAAATAGTCCAAATCACGAAACCATCTTCCAAAGGCATTGCATAGCAATGCCTTTGTGCTTTATAGCAACTAACAAGCTCCAATCTCGGCAACACTTAAAGCTTGACGGTACTCTATCAAACACATTAAAACCTGATAGCGCTTTATCAAACGACTTACAGCCTGAAGGCACTTTATCAAATGATTTAAAGCCTGATAGCGCTTTATCAAACACATTAAATCGCAAAAGCGCATCAGGCCATGGGCTGTAAAGCTCATAAACAGTAAGTGTTAAGACTTGTTTTTTACTTTAAAGATGAGCACGCCATTAAGCTGATACAATGGCGCCTTAAGTTTTTGGTTCAATGATATTTTTTGTAGGCCTAATTTTAAGATCATAACCTTGCCTTGGTATGTGGCTATCTACAGCTAGAGCTAAGATCTTAGTTTTACTACCTTAGGCAGACTTATTTGGCAAATGGAGCGGTCGCGTGATTAAACTAAATGCAGCACAAAGTGAAGCCGTAACCTACACTTCAGGTCCATGTTTAGTGCTTGCCGGTGCAGGCTCTGGTAAAACCAGAGTTATTATCACCAAGATCGCCTACCTGCTGCGTAACTCTCTGGCGCAAGCCTCTGAGATCTTAGCGGTGACCTTTACCAACAAGGCCGCTGCTGAAATGCGTGAGCGCATCTCGCTTGAGGTGGATGAACAAACCGCTAAAGCGCTGACTATCTCTACCTTCCACTCTTTAGGACGTATTATCCTAAAAGAACAAGCTGCGCTCCTTAAACTTGGCCGTAACTTCTCTATCTTTGATGATGCTGATTCCTTTAAGGTCATAAAGCAGATCATCTCTAACGACTTTCCGAATTTAAAAGACGGCAATTCTAATGAATACATTAGCCAGATTTGCCACAAGATCTCAATGTGGAAAGGTGAGCTTAAAACCCCTAAAGCGGTAGCTAAAGACCCACATGCCGATGTGATTAGTACTGAGATCTATAGAAAGTATGCAGAGTATTTACGTGCCTGTAATGCCGTGGATTTTGACGATCTCATCTTTATTCCTACACGACTACTCTTGCTGCGTGAAGATGTACGTGAGTATTACCAAAAGCGTTTTCGCTACATCTTAGTGGACGAGTATCAAGATACTAACCACACACAGTACTACCTGCTCATGTGTTTAGTGGCAGGCACGCAACGCTTTACTGTAGTGGGCGATGATGATCAGTCTATCTATTCTTGGCGTGGTGCACGACCTGAAAACATCAAAAAGCTTACTGAAGACTTTCCTGAGTTAAAGGTTATTAAGCTTGAGCAAAACTACCGCTCAACCTCACGTATCTTGCGCTGTGCTAACTCTATTATTGCTAACAATCCTCACCTTTTTGAAAAGACTTTATTTTCAGGTCTTAGTGAGGGTGAAAAGATCAAAGTAGTCACCTGTGACGATAACGATCATGCTTGTGATTACGTGGCTGCAGAGATCTTAGGCCAGCATTTTGATAAGAAAAACTCATGGGCACACTATGCCATTCTCTATCGCTCAAACTCTCAGGCACGCGATATGGAAAAGGCACTCTTAAGTGCTCATATTCCATGCAAGATCACTGGTGATACTGGTTTCTTTGCGCGTATGGAAGTTAAAGACATCATGGCCTGGTGCCGCGTGCTAGCTAACCCTCGTGATGATGCTGCACTACTGCGCGTTATCAACATTCCACAAAGAGGTATCGGTGCACAGACTATCAAAGCCATGACTGATCTGTCACATAAGTTTAATCGCTGCCTCTATGACTGTGCGTGCTCAGTAGAGCTTCAGCAAATGCTCAACAAAACGCAGCAAGATGCTATGGCAGGCTTCTTAGGTCTGCTTGTGGGCCTAAGACGTAAGCTCAATGAGCGCGATGATCTGTACGTGTGCCAAAACCTCATTGAAACCATTGGCTATGTTCGCTATCTCAAAGCCGACAACTCGCCAAATGCTCTTGAATGGAAGATGAAGAATGTTCAGACGCTCATGAGCTGGGTTGAAGAGCTCGTTGAGGGCAAAAAAGGTGACAAACTTTCTTTTGCCGATGCAGTAGAGCGCCTTGGACTTCGCGAAATGATGGATAAGCGTACCGATGAAGATGGCGATAATGCGGTACAAATGATGACCTTGCACGCCTCTAAGGGACTAGAGTTTCCTTATGTGTTTCTCATCGGTATGGAAGAAGGCCTACTGCCGCACCGTACCTCGATTGATGAGAACAATATTGAAGAGGAACGACGCCTTGCCTATGTTGGCGTTACTCGAGCGCAAAAGGAATTGACCTTAGTACGTTGTCGTCAACGTAAACATGGTGGCGGCATGATTCAACCAGAGCCGTCGCGCTTTATCTTTGAGATGCCGGAGCAGGACATTTGCTACATCAACCAATCTGAAGGTGCAGAACAAGATCGCTCTACCAATATTAAAGATATTGGCCGTGCTATTGCCATGCTCAAAGATTCCCTGACCGATGAGCAAGCTAAACGTCTTGAGAGCGAACGTGCGCAAGCGGCAAAGGAAGCTCTCATGGATGAAGATCGCTCTCAGGCTGAAAAAGATGGCCTTACACCAAAAGCCTACTAAATAGCGATCTTATACTTTCCCTGAGCTAAGCTTGCCAAACCAATCTAAGATAACTGTACTATTGTCATAGTAATACGAGCCTAGTGGCGCAGATTTTAGATATCACGTGAAACATAAGGACTTTCATGCCAAGCTTACAATGGCTGCAACAATACCAAAAGATTAAGCACCAACTAGACTGCTCTTACGATCTAGAAGAGCAGTTTAGAAAAGATAAGATCGGACCTATGGAAGTTAAGCATTTAGATATAGGCATGCTTAACTGTCCTAGTGGAAAGCTTATCGCATGCGATCCCATGACATCACTTATGGACGCACCTGCACTGCTGCAGACGATTGAAAGGGGCCTATACAAAGTCAAAGTGTGCGTAGTGCCTACCAAAAGATATGGCGATCGCTATTCTTGCGTAAAACTTGAGATCACCGATGAGATACCGGTGCGCTACGAGCTGGGTGTTACAGGCATTGAAGATCTTGAGTGCGATCTTGATGATGATCTTTTGGAAAATGAGGTCTTTGGCTTTGGCGTTGATACAGCTACAGCCTGCCTTTGCGATGTACAAGCTCAATTAGACTTTCAACAATATTGGACCAAACACGTAGCAGAGAAACAAGATCATGAGCCTTATGAGTATCACTTTAGCCATCTCATGGCGCAAAATGCTCAAGATCATCCCCTCTATCAAACCTCATTAGGCGACTGGCTTAACTACACCATACCCCATAGCTCATTGAACATCACCATGTTTACTACAGGCTTTGGCGATGGTTGCTACCCTGTCTACTTTGGCTACAATGCTAAAGATCAAATCTGTGCTGTATATATCTCATTCTTTGATATACAAGAGTGTTTTGATTAGACCAACTGCCCTAAGCTTTTTCACTTGTTCTCATACTTCTTAAGGGCTGAGGCGTGTAGGTACGAGATAGCTCTATGATTGAATACATTAAACTCTATTGGTTAGATGCAAGTGCTGACGATCCATGCATCATCTTATATGAAGTGAATACAGACAATGATCGCCTTGCCATGCGCTCTATCGATATCTTTGCAGATGGCACTAGCACTAACATAGATGATCTCTACGCCACAGCCATAGAAATCACCCCTATTCCGACGGTCGAAGAGCTAAACCGCCATGAATGGGGTGAAAATTTTAAAGCTGAACTCATTGATAAAGACGAATTTGAAGCGATCTGGGATAAACAACTCCCATGCATCTACTCACGCAAATCTAGTACTCATCACATTAGCTAATGCCCCATAGTTCCTTTTATTTATACTCATATACAATCATCTAAGATCTCACAACATATTTATGCATGTGATAATGACTATTTATGGGGATTTGCCATGCCGCTTAAGTACAAGTGTGAAGAGTGCGGTACGCCACTAGGCTATGAAGGCCTCTGTTGGCGCTGCAAAACACAAAAAGAACGTGCTGAAATTCTATCTTGGTCAAAGGATAAGATTGCTAAGACACAAGAGCACTTAGAGCAGAACATCGAAAAGCTCGATAACTACCATAATCCAGAAAATGCCATGTTCTGGGACTTACTAGGCTGCCATGATGCAATCACCCCAAACATGCAACGCCTAGCAGCTCAAAAAGAAGTCTATGATGAAGAAGCCTTATATTACAAAGCTCCAGCTGATGTTAGAGATAAGCTTATAAGTGCACTTAAACAAACTGAGAGCTCTACTGAGGCATCAGAACTGATGTGCTGTCTAGCCATGCAAGGTGATGATAAGGCACTTGAGACCCTCTTAGATTTAGAACTTAATCCTAGGCCGTGGCGTAAGTCTTTGTATGTGGATCCATCTTCGTATGCCCAATGCGGTGGCTGGACCTTTAATAAAGATGGTACAAGAGAAGTTTTAAACTTCGATACTGCCTATGCGATGGTCAAAGCTGAGGATGACAACTCCTCTTCTCCTGTCAGCATTGGTCGTATTCGTGAAGATAAATGCCCTCATTGTGGCGGCCATCTTGTCGATATACTCGTTTTAGATGGCACCGATGAACGCCTTAAATATTTAGGTATTAATGGCACCTTCACTGCTACTTGCTGCCCAAATTGCGTGGGCTTCTATACAGGCCCTGGATTTAGTCGTTATAACCTGGACGGCACTTCTGAGTTAATTCCATCTAAGCTGTTTGATGGAGCAGAGTCTATGGAATGCTATATCAGTGAAGAAGACTATCAGGAGTTGTCGCATAATAATTTAGTGCTCTCTAAGCAGAGTGTACCTCTCTTCTACGGTCAACAATGGACGGATGTAGCCACTATTGGCGGTTTTGTAAACTGGGTACAAGACTGGGAATACACCGTGTGCCCCGAGTGTGGCAAGACTATGAAGCTCATTGGCCAAGTTCCATGGGATAGCGTGTTCGATTGCGCTGAAGGTACTTTATATATTGAGTTCTGCCCTGATTGCCAGATTGTCTCAATGATCCATCAGCAAACTTAAGATCATACGCCTAGCTTAATACTCAACCTTCTATCACCCCTCTAAGCAGCTTGTCATCAAGCTGCTCATGAAGAGCAATGCATACATCTACTGTCTTTGCTCGTCACAACTACCCTCGTGTCTATAAGCTGCGCTTTTGTAACTTATACGTGCCTCGACAATACATTTTTCATTGCCACTAGCTGGGTAACAAACTTACATTAAGGCTTATTTTTCTACTTAGAGGCTATAAAAACGCACCGTTCTTGTGCTGTTTGTGACTGTGTTTCAGATCTGTGATCTAAAGTCATAACTAATAATTATGGATAGCCCCTGCAGTTACTGACGCCCAAAGTCGCTAAAAGATGCTGTTTAATCGTGTTTATCGAGAAAGATTGCATCTCATGATGAGCGTATTTTACTTGTCACTTTGCTGTTTTAACGTCTTGCACATTTTTGTCATCTACACCCTAAAAGCGGTATTATTATCTAAGTGAACAATTAACAAGCATCACAACAACTACAAGGAGATGTCATGCTTAAGAACGTCAACCCTACCAAGACTCAGGCTTGGAAAGACCTTTTAGCTCACTTCAATGAGACCAAGGGTCGTACCTTAAAAGATCTGTTTGCCTCTGACTCAAAGCGCTTTGATGAGTTTTCATTAAGTGTGGGCAATGGCGATATCGTAGCTGATTACTCCAAGAACCTGATTGACGAGAAGACCATGTCTTTACTCGTTAACCTTGCTAATGAGTGCGGTCTTAAAGAAGACATTGAAGCCATGTTCCGTGGCGACAAGATCAACTGCACTGAAGATCGCAGCGTACTTCACACTGCTCTGCGTAACTTCTCTGGCAAGCCAGTTTTAGTTGATGGTAAGGACGTAATGCCTGATGTACAGGCTGTTCTTGCCAAGATGAAAGGCTTTTGTGAGCGTGTTATTTCTGGTGAGTGGAAAGGCTACACTGGCAAGGCTATTACCGACATCGTAAATATCGGTATCGGTGGTTCTGATCTTGGCCCTTGCATGATTACCGAGGCCTTAACTCCATATCACAACCACTTAAAGACCCACTTTGTATCTAACATCGACGGTACTCAAATCGCTGAGACCTTAAAGAAAGTAGATCCAGAGACCACCTTATTCTTAATTGCCTCTAAGACCTTCACCACTCTTGAGACCATGACAAATGCACACACTGCACGTGATTGGTTCTTAAAGAGCGCAGGTGACATCAAGCACGTAGCTAAGCACTTTGTGGCCTTATCTACTAATGCTAAGGGTGTATCTGAGTTCGGTATCGATACTGACAACATGTTCGAGTTCTGGGACTGGGTTGGCGGTCGTTACTCCTCATGGTCTGCTATTGGCTTATCCATCGCTTTAAGCTGTGGCTACGACAATTTCGAGCAGCTCTTAAAGGGCGGCTTTGAGATGGACGAGCACTTTGCAAGCGCTGAGTTTGACAAGAACCTGCCTGTTATCCTCGCCTTAATTGGTATTTGGTATAACAACTTCTACGGTTTTGCTACTGAGGCTATCTTGCCATACGATCAGTACATGTATCGCTTCCCTGCTTACTTCCAGCAAGGCAACATGGAGTCTAACGGTAAGAGTGTAGATCGTGATGGCAATGCAGTTGACTATGAGACTGGTCCTATCATTTGGGGTGAGCCAGGCACTAACGGTCAGCACGCTTTCTACCAGCTCATTCACCAAGGCACTAAGGTAATTCCTTGCGACTTTATCGCTCCAGCACGTACCCACAACCCTCTTGGTGATCACCACGTTAAGCTCTTATCCAACTTCTTTGCTCAGACTGAGGCTTTAGCTTTTGGTAAGACCAAAGAGCAAGTTGAGCAAGAGTTCTTAGCTAAGGGCAAGACTTTAGAGCAAGTTAAAGACATTGTTCCATTCAAGGTCTTTGAGGGTAACCGCCCAACCAACTCTTTATTAGTTAAAGAAATCACTCCACGTACCTTAGGTATGCTCATCGCTATGTACGAGCACAAGATCTTCGTACAAGGCGCTATTTGGAACATCTTCTCATTCGATCAATGGGGTGTTGAGCTTGGCAAGCAGCTGGCTTTAAAGATCATCCCTGAGCTTGAGAACGATGAGGTTATCTCCTCTCACGATAGCTCCACCAATGGCCTTATCAACGCTTACAAGAAGCTCAAATAAGAAGCTATCTGCTTAGTACAACAAATACTACAAAAGCCTAGAACATTAATCATTTGATGCTCTAGGACTTAAAAAAGCCCAGTGTTCTTCCGAGCACTGGGCTTTTTTTGTTTTGGTGCGGACAACATACGCTCAGTATACTTACGCGCTTTGCTTAGACATTCAATTTCCTAAAGATAAATGTCTTGGTTGACGGCAAACTCATGGACTTAAGATACATAAGTCTTAATGAAGTCGACAGCCTGATCTACCCATGGAGCTACATGAGGATCAGCATACTTAAAGCTATTGTCTGGTTCTACGTCAGGCGTTGCAGTTGCAAGGCCGTGGATTCCTTTAGGGAAGATGGTAAGCTCAGCAATGCCACCGTGCTGCCACATAGCTTGAGCATAGTGTAAGGAGTTCTCTACTGGCACCACAGCATCATCTGCAGTATGCCAAATAAAGCTTGGCGGGGTATCGCTGCTTACTTTGTCAGTTAGAGTAAATTGCTCCCATTTAGTAGGATCAGTAGAGCCTGAAAGATTTTCAAACACTAGATCTGAAGTATGGCCCTTAGTTTGGATCTCAAAGACGCCATAACCTAGCACTGCACCATCAGGGCGTACTTTTTGTGCCTCATAAGTAAGCTCTTTAAGAGCCTCATGCTTATAGAGATTGCATACTGATGCTGCTAAATGAGCTCCTGCAGAATAACCGCTCACTACAATCTTGTGCTTTGTAAAGCCAAGATCTTCGTCTGTACGCAAAGCGATCATAGCCTCGGCCGCCTCCTGTAGCGGCTTATAGAGCAAGCCTTTTCCCGATGCAAGGATAGTCTTACCGTTTTCAGTGGTGTAATGCAGTACAGCAGCATCAATTCCACGTTTGGCAAAGGCTAAGGCAACATTGAGCGACTCACGATAAGAGGTGAACTCATATCCGCCACCAGGGAAGATCAAGATGAGATAAGGCTGTGCAGATATAAGATCATGAGGTGCAACATCTGCTGCCTTAATGATCTCAAGTACCTTGCCACAAGGTAACTGCTTATTTACGCTTACCTTAATGACCTTGCGTTGCTCAATATAACCAAGCTCTTGTTCCTTGGCGGTCTTCTCATCCATCTTAATAACTCCTTACCAGCAAAAGATCATGCTCATTGCTTAGCTTAACCACACGCTGCACTCTAAGCTGCATCTTAAGAAAGCTTTTACCCATCTGTTCCAAGAGATCAACAAAACACATCAGCTGCAGCTTGCAATGTTACGTATGATCCTACTAATGCCACTAAAGCACAACTACCTTTGCGCTTTGTTACATGCACAATGCCAGCATACAAATCGATGGCTGCTTAATACTATTGTCCACCTGAGAGCTCTTGAGGTTCTATTTGGCAACTTGAAGCTCTAGTGTGCACTGGAGGCAGGAGCATTATGAATAATAACCACTAAACTGGGCATGAATGGCTTGTATATTGGCATTGATGCGCAAAAACACACTTACTCTCGGGCGAGGGCCGTTAACGAGTATAATATATGCGTTCATAATCTTGTCTTTGCGGGGATGCCATGTTTAATAGCGTTGCACGTTTTTCACTGCTTCAGGCCGTCTACAACGAAAGTGCTGTCGATGAGCAAGGAGCTGGTGTACCAACTCAAGTAGGAGAAGAAGAAGAACTGCGCGCTAAGGGTACAAAAGTCCCAAAAGACAGTGTCTTTAACGTCGAGAACGACGCTAATGCCGTGGATACTAACGGCGTTGAGATTGGCGGCCTTGATTATCCATATACTGAAGAGCAGCTAAGCTACATCCCACTGCATCTGCACTCAGACTACTCCATCATGGATGGTCTTGAAAGTGTGGGCGCAATTGTAAAGCAAGCAACTAAGCTTAAGATTCCAGCCTTAGCCTTAACTGACTGGACTAATGTATGTGGCTATATCAAATTCTACTCAACCTGTTTATCTAATGGCATCAAGCCAATTATGGGTGCTGACCTCATTGTTGAAGAAGAGGTTGAACCAGGTGTTGCTCCATACACCTTCAATGTCACCATCTTGGCTATGGACCGTATTGGTAAGCAAAACCTCTACGATATTCTCTCTGAGGCATGGCTTAACTCACCAGGCGGTGTCTATAACGCGCACACCAAACTTGAAGAGCTCGCTCGTTTTTCTGATGGCTTGATTTTACTCAATGGCTTTAGAGGCGATATTGCGGCTTTTGGTGCTGAGCGCAATATGAAAAAGATTCATGAGCGTGTGGCCTTCTACCTAAAGCACTTTAAAGATCGCTTTTGCTTTGAGATCACTCGCACCAATCGTGAAGGTGAGGCAAACTTTGAGACCTTAGCATTAGATCTATGTGCTCAATACGGTATTGCCCCAGTTGCTACTAATGACACTCGCTTCTTATTTGGAGATCAAGACGTTGGTAAGGATGGTCTGACTGACTACATGGTGCATGATGTACGTGTATCAGTACAGAACAAATGTACTTATAACAATGCTGAGATGGCAAGACTGTACTCACATGAGCAGTACCTAAAGTCACCTGAGCAAATGCGTCAGCTGTTCCACGACCTGCCTGAGGCCATCATTAATACACGCATGATTGCCGAGCGTTGTAATGTGGAATTAGAGCTCGACGTACCACGCCTGCCTCGCTATCCAACAGGTGATCTATCCCCTGCTGAATGTCTACGCCAAAAGTCCTATGAGGGCTTAAATGAGCGTCTTGAGTTCCTCTTTCCAGATCCTCAAGAGCGTGAAAAGAAGCGTCCTGAGTATGAGCAACGTTTAGAGGTTGAGCTTAACGTTATCATCAACATGGACTTCCCTGGCTACTTCCTCATCGTGATGGAGTTTATTCAGTGGTCCAAGGACCACGGTGTACCAGTAGGCCCAGGACGTGGTTCTGGTGGTGGTTCGTTAGTGGCCTATGCTCTAAAAATTACCGACTTTGACCCAATGGCATTTGACCTCCTCTTCGAGCGTTTCTTAAACCCAGAGCGTGTGTCTATGCCTGACTTTGACGTTGACTTCTGTCAGCGTAACCGTGAAAAGACTTTAGAACACGTACGTACTACCTACGGTAAGAATGCGGTATCTCAGATTGCTGCATTCGGTACTATGGCCCCAAAAGCAGCCATTAAAGACGTTGGTCGTGCTCTAGGCATGACCTATGGCTCTGTAGACACTGTAGCTAAGATGCTGCCGGCAACCCCTGGCCTATCCTTTAAGGCAGCCATGGGCTTTGACAAGAAAGGTAATCCAATTGAACCTGCAGCACCTGATTTCTTAGCCCTGTACAACAATGCCGTTAACGACGATGACAAGGCGCGTATTGATCTTATCCACTATGCAATGCGCCTTGAGGGTGTGATTAAGCAGATCGGTAAGCACGCAGCAGGTGTGGTTATCTCTCCTACTCGTACTGCTGAGTTCGCGCCATTAATGCTCGACTCGTTTGGTCAGCCTATTACTCAGTTTGATAAAAAGGACGTTGAACACGCTGGCTTAGTTAAGTTCGACTTCTTAGGTCTGACTACGCTTACCATCATTCAAGACGCGCTCGATATGATTAATGAGCGCAAAAAGCGCTTAGGTGAGCCGTTAGTTGATGTAGCGTCGATCCCTTACCATGATGACGCCTCGTTCGAGGTTTTACAGCAAGGTGAGACTACTGCAGTATTCCAGCTTGAATCTGATGGTATGCGCCGTCTGATTAGCCAGATGCGTCCTGACCGTTTTGATGACATGATTGCGCTGGTGGCTCTGTATCGACCAGGCCCTATTCAATCAGGCATGGTGGAGCACTTTGTTAAGCGTAAACATGGCGAGGAAGAAGTAAGCTACCCATCCCCTGACTTCCAAGATCTCGACCTAAAACCAATTCTTGACTCAACTTATGGCGTTATCGTGTACCAAGAGCAGGTTATGCAGCTTGCTCAGGTGCTTGCTGGATACTCTTTGGGCGGTGCAGATATTCTGCGTCGTGCGATGGGTAAGAAGAATCCTGCTGAAATGGAAAGCCAGCGCGAAGTATTCAAAAAAGGTGCAGCGAAGAACGGTAAAGATACCGAAATCGCCATGAAGATCTTCGATCAGGTACAGAAGTTTGCTGAGTACGGCTTTAACAAGTCTCACTCAGCTGCATATGCTCTCGTGGCCTGGTGGACACTGTACTTAAAAGTACACTATCCAGCTGAATTCCTTGCAGCCATGATGACAGCTGACCGTACTAATACCGTTAAGCTGGTGTCATATATTGCCGAATGTAAACGCCTTAACATCACCGTAAATCCACCAAGCGTTAACGTAGGTCGTTTTGACTTTACTGTAGATGAAGATGGTTCTGTTATTTACGGCCTGGGTGCGATCAATGGCATTGGTGAAGACTTAGTTAATCAAATCGTTCACGATCGTAATGAGAATGGTCCATTTAACGATTACTTTGACTTTGTTGCCCGCATTGGTAGTCAGCGTCTCAATAAGAAGAGCATGGAAGCCTTTATCTTCAGTGGTGCTTTAGATTGTTTTGAGGGTAGCCGTGCACAGAAGTTTGCATCGATTACCCGCGCTATTACCTACGCAACACAAAAGAAAGATGAAAAAGAAACAGGTCAAACTGGCTTGTTTGCCATGATGGATGATATCGACGATACACCAGAGTTTGAACAGTGCCATGAGTGGCCAGAGAAATACACCTTATCTCAAGAGAAGGCCAAGCTCGGTTTATATGTTTCAGGTCATCCGATTAACGGCTATATCGATGAGCTTAGAAGCTATTGCACCACATCTTTAGGACATATTCGTCCAGGCTCACAAGATAGGCCTTCAGTTGATACCGTCTGTGGTGTCGTCATTAGTTGCGATAGCAATGTGTCTAAGAATAGTGGCAAAAAGTTCTACTCTATTACCTTAGATGATGCGACCTCACAGCTGTCACTGCAGCTTTTCCAAAACCAAGCTGAAACCTTAACTAAGATTTTAGAAGAGCGTGCTAATAGCCATGATCAGCGCATTAATAGCATGCCTGCTGATACGGACGAAAGTCTCTTATGCGATGCACCTTTAATCTTAATCTTGAAGGTGTCTTGCTATAACTCACCTGACGGTCTGCGCTATCGCTGCCGTGGTATTGAGACTATGGATCTCATCCGTCGTAAGAGTGCCCGCAATATCACCTTATGCTTCAAAAAGGACTTCTACGAAGAGCACCATGAGTTCATCAACACCACCTTAATGCGCAATGCCGTCAAGGTAAGTGATATTAAGAGCGCTTTAGCTAAAGCAGGATTACCAAATCGCACTAATCTGCCTGGTCTACCTCCGCCACAAGCACTGCCACCTCAATATGCAGATAACAATCGACGCTCTTCAAGCCGCTATGACAATGAAAATGAGGATGTTTTTGTTGATGAGGGCTGCTCTTTGAGCATCATGCTTGATGATGTACGCATCAATCTCAATAACGATAACTTGCGCTTTATTCCTAGCGACGATCTTATCGAAAGTATTCGAGATCTTGCAGGACCTCATGCGGTGCAAATTAGCTACACCAACTCTTAGCTGCTAATTGCTCTAAAGAAAAGTGCCTACCTTAAGAGTCCAACAAACTCATGGACTTTTCCTGCCGAACTAGGTCAGGCACTTTTCCTATCCAACAAACTCATGGACTTTTCCTGTCCAGCAAGATCATGTACTTTTCCTGTCCCAAAAGAACATGTACTTGTCCTCGCCCAATAAGCAACAAGCCCAGACAGATTGCTCTGACAGGGCTTGTTGCTTGTTATAAAACTATGCTTGCGCTCTTACTTATGGCCGTGTGGATTATTAGCCATTTCTTCTTTTTGCTTGCGCAGTTTTTCTTCATTACGACGATACATTTCCATTTCTGCATCAATCTTGGCCTTTTGCATAGCATGCTGCTTTTCAATCTTGGCAGATAAAAGACCAGCAAGACATAAATAAATGCCTGCAAATAAAGATAGCAGCATCCACATACCATTAGAGTAAGGCAGTGAATAGAATGGCTGTACTAATACGGCCAAAACTACGCATACAGAGCCGTATAGGATCTCGTTTTCGCGCAACAGGAAGTAGCAGCAGCCAAACATAAGCACGAAAGCACCGCCTATACGGCATAGGAAATCAAGGGTTGCTGAACCTGGAGTAACAGCAACAAGCATGCATACAGCACCGACAAACGCCAGATATCTGAACCACGTCACTTTCCTTCTCCTTTGCTTTTCGCAGCTGGCAATAAAACCTTAAACCTTTTGAACAGATCCAATAATAAAGAGATCCGTAAATAAAATTACAAAGCCAATAGGCATAGCTCGCAACTAACCTAATATCCACTGAGGCACTCAGCTTCAAAATCAATGCATTAACAAGTTGGCATAAAACAAACTGGTTAATGATTCTTACACTTTAAAGCAAAAGGTGTGACAGTAGTATTCCCACACATTATTATAACACGCCGCATCCATACATAATGTATGGCTGCCTTATGAATCAGGGCTGCAATTAACTGTAAACGTGTTATAAACCGCAAGAGCGCAT
>NZ_AXWV01000072.1 GCF_000482845.1 Anaerobiospirillum succiniciproducens DSM 6400 | reverse complement strand
TTCTTCGTAATCAGCTGTTTTACGATGTCCTTGCTGGCAGGCTCTACATTTGAGTCGGCTACAGGTGCTTTAGTGTCGGTCGAGCTGTCAGAAGGGGAATTGAGGATTCTGCCTATAGCCTCAACCTGCTCCCGTGTTAGCTCGTTTTGCTTGCTAGAAATGAGATCTGCAAGCTCAGAAGAAAGAGTTGTCTGTTTGATGTTATGAGCACCCATTTTGATGATCTCCGAAAGTCAGCTTATGGCTGTGTTAAGCTGTGCATGTTAAACCAATAAAAAAGGGGGCTCAAGAAAAACTACACATCAAATTCTACACTGTCAATATTGTAGCTAGTTAGATCACTTTTGCTTGTAGATAAAGCTTTGTAAATAAATAGATGAAAAAGAGATGGGTGTTAGTGAGGAGAACTTGCTTATAAAGCTGATATATAAAAGGCTTTTAGAGAATGGTGCTGGATACAAGAATCGAACTTGCGACCTTTTGATTACGAATCAACTGCTCTACCGACTGAGCTAATCCAGCATAGACACAGGGCCAGAAAGTCCCTTTAGAAAGCGGCGTTATTCTAACAAACAGCTAGATGACTGTAAAGGTAAGTATGAGTAGGGAAAAATTTAACCAAGATCACACTAATGTTAAGTGAAGATTAAATGTTGATGCAATCATAACCAACACTCTAAATTTTTGTGGCATTAAAAAACTAACAACTTATTTACATCGCAGTTAAAAACCTTAATGCCGCATATACAGGCAAATTAATACAATGCAACCATAAGCTGAATGCAACTGAACTAGTTGCTTGAAGCGTACTCATCTACCTTGCATGCTTATATAAAAAAATCATGATGAGTAGGCCTGTTAATTTAATCTAGCGATATGGCCAAACGCTTCACAGCTAAATAATCTAGTTCGTGTATGGCCTCAGCTAGAGCTGTCATTCTCGATATGTTGCGTAGAGTCGAGTCTGTATGCTACCTGAGGCACCTTCTGAACAACTATCATCTCACACGCTTATTTCTATTCTAGTTACTAGGTTACTACTATCATCTCACACGCTTATTTATAGTAACTAGAATACTCTATCATCTCACGTGCTTTTTTCTTTGTGTTTCTTTCTTCTAGTTCAAGCAATTGCTTAATTGCTTGCTAATTCTTAGTTTAGCTTAGCTTAACTTTGAATGTACTAGACTGTCTTAGCCTAATTGTCTTCTTTTTTGTCTTTTTGCCTTTTGCTCACAACTATTGCAAAGTCACATCTTTAGCCACTATAGCCTTTTCATGCCATTGTATGCCTATTAGCCATAGGCTATCATGCTAATAAAATATAGTCATAGCCGCACAAGACGTATGTATTAGTTGCTGCAACTAAATGTTGCGCTGATGGCACTTCATAACAACATGCTTAGCACAATCAAAAAAATAAGGTGCCAAGGGATTCATTATGGAAGACACAAAGGCAGAGCACAATAAGAGCAAGCTCCAACAAGCTGCAGTTAGTGAGCACTCATGCTTAAACCCTGGCGATGACGTGAGAGATGAGATAGATGCTACCCATGATAAAGATAGCTCTAAGGTCCAAGAACGCCGCAAAAACAATGAGTTTTATGCCGATTTGTGGAATGCGGGAGGTGCCTTCTTTGGCAAAGAACAGTCTGATAGCTCTCATAAAGATGACTCTTTAGATCATGATAAAGAGGTGTCAGCAAGCGCTAGTGTATCTGAGGATCATGAGGCTAGCACCACTATAAATAAGAGCTCTAGTGATGATGGTGAGGGTGTCAAGCAAGCTCAAGGAGACAAGAAATCTAGTGGTAGCAAAGCTCAGCGTGGCAGCAAAAATCCCTTAACCTTATTCCGTCGTAAAAAGAAGCGTAGTGCCTATAAAGAGTTTGAAGATGGTCTGATTCCATCTATCTTAGTGCAAGAGAAGACCTTTGCCGACGATGACTACTCTAAGTATGCCGATATCGAAAGCTTATGCGAGTATGGCACAACATACTATGTACCAAACCCAGCTACAGAGTCAGAACAAAATGTAGCAGAGGAACGGGAATCAGCTGAGAGACTTAAAAGTGAGCTTGCCAAAGTAGACTCAAAGCGTCCTCATTTTTTATACTCGATTTCTACATATGGCAAGACCGCAAGTAGCGTCGATCCCACTTTAAACCCTTCTAGATTAGTTTCTGATACGCGTAGCTTGCGCTCTACCCCTGAAAAAGAAAAGGAGGAGATCAAGGATCAATTAGCTCAAATTGGTAGCACACAAGAAGAGCTTTTAGAAGATATCAAAGCTAGCAGTGTAACTGTCAATGAAGATAAGGGATCTTCTGATGATTTAAGTTATAAGCGCACTAAAGCTAAAGAGTCTGAGGCTATACATAGAGCGAGAGCTGTTGATGAAACTCATAAGATGCTCGATATGCCACGTCGTCGTGGCAAGTTGTGTCTCTTCTTAGGCGCAGCGCCAGGTGCTGGTAAAACCTTTGCCATGCTTGAGGATGCGCTTAATCAAGTACGTAGTGGCAAAAAGGTAGTCGTAGCCGGTATCGGCAGCCATAGCAATTATGAGACTGAAGATTTAGTTAAATGCTTAAGGCAAGAGGGTGCCATTATTTGTAATGGCATCACCTTAGAATATGGCAATAACTTAGATCAAGGCGATGATGAATCGCACGAAGAGACTCATGACAAAAACTGGCCTGCAGATAAGTGGGGTATCGACGTTTTTGGCCAAAGCAAAGAGGAACATAGAGAAGCGGACAATGAGCAACAAGACGAGTCTCATGCAACTAAGTTCAAAGAGGCTGGTAATACGGCCTTTGCTGATGTCTTTAGCTCATACTTTCAGTCTAATAAAAAGAAGGCTGATAAGGATAATACTCGTAGCATAGCTAAGCTCTTTAAAGGTGAGGGTTCCTCAAGTAAGTATGTTAAGCCGAGCTCAGGCAACTTAGACTCTCAGTTAAGTCGTCATTTAGAGTCAGATAAGAGTCAAGATGATGGCTATGATGCTCTAACCGTTGGTGGCATCGATTGGGCTGATAACTTTGTTGATGCAGTAAGTAAGGTCAAAGTAGAAGAATTAGAAGAGCCTATCAAGGTTAATGTTCAAAATGAAAGTGAGCGAAGGTCACTGCAAGTTGAGGCTATTATCGATGCAAAGCCTGATTTGGTGGTCGTAGATAATTTTGCCACTACCAATCCTCTAGGTTCGCCACGTAAATATCGTTGGCAGGATATTGAGGTATTGCTCAATGCAGGTTTAGACGTGTACTCAGCCCTCAATATTCAGCAGCTGGATACGCTTAATTTGATTGTTGCTCGCGTTACTGGTTGTAAGTCATCTTCAACTGTACCAAGCGTGATTTTTGATGCGGCTGATGAGGTGAGCTTTGTTGATACCTCCGCAGATGAGATCTTGCAGCGTATCAAGATGGGCAAGGTCTCATTTCCTGCTGAATGGGCTCCACACCTTGATACTTACAAAAAGAAGTCTACGCTTATCGCCTTACGTGATTTGACTTTACGTCAATTACGTTTGCGTGAGATGGCCCATAAGCGCTTTGCTTATCAGACCATCAAACGCGAGAATATGGCCATTTCCTCACCAAGTGATATCTTGCTTTTGCTCAATATCTCTTCAACCACAGAGACGGTCAAGCGCTGCTCTGATATTGCACGTAGCCGCGATGCTAATTGGCATTGCGTGTGGGTAGGCCATGGACGCGAGCTTACTAATTTAGAACGTAAAACCATTAATGAGCTTTTAGAAATGGCTCAGTCACTCGGCGCTTCAACTGAGGTTTTAGTCGGCAACTATTACGATACTATCGTTGAGTACGCTCACTCGCACGATATTGTTACTATTGTAGTATCCCCAGAGCACAGAACACCATTTTTTAGAATGCGCTATGCCAAGTTAGCTAGAATGCTACCTGAGGCGAATATGCTCTTTTTGCCTTGCAGTACCAAACGTGTGGGCATACAAAAGCGCGCTAGTCTTTTCTTTGATGCCAGCATTAAAAATGGCAATGGCGTCCTGACAGCATTTTTATCTACCATGGTCTTGACGCTGATTATGTTCCCAGTCCAAGCTACGATGCGTCAAACGAGTATCTTAATGGTCTTTTTATTGATGACCTTCATGCTCTCGCTCAAGTACAACGTATTTACGGCCATAGCGTCATCCGTATTCTCGGTAGCGTCGTTTTATGTTTTCTTTAGGCCACCTGTGGGTGTGCTCTATTTTGATGACTTTCAGATGTTCATGACGCTTATCATCATGTCTACTGTGGGTGTAATGACCTCACGTTTGATTAGTCGTAATGTACAGATCACCAATACCGCTCAAGCCAAAGAGCGCCATACTCGTATTCTGTACGATGCAGCTCGTTCTGCAGCCTTTGCTGTTGATGAACTGCGAGTCTTCAACTCTACTGCAGCGATTTTGCAAAGCGAGTTTAAGGTAGATAGTGAGTTCTGGGTATGTATGGATAAGAGCGCTAAACTTGAGTGCGTACGTCCTCGTCTTTCCAATGTTGACCCTGATGCATTGCAATACTGTTTGGTGATGAAAGAAGAGTGCGGCTTAGGTAGAACGGTATTCTCCGATAGCCCATATCTGTATATTCCGCTCAACGTGCGCGATGGTGTGTATGGTGTTGCCGTAATGTATCCAGATAGTATGTCCGCAGACTCTCTACCTGAGATACAGCGTGTGCTCTCAACCATGGTCTCTTTAGTGTCACAAACCATCGACCGTCTGCAGTCTATTGAAGAAGCTCGTCAAACCATTGTGACCATGGAAGCAACTAAGCTGCGTAACTCTCTTTTGCAGTCGCTTTCTCATGATTTACGTACGCCACTTACGTCACTCATGAACAATGCCGAGAATATGCTATCCAAGATTCGTCACCAAGAGTACGATGCTGCAGAAAATAGTGCCACTGAGATCATCGATAGTGCCCAACGTATGATTACTCTCATGAGTAACCTGCTTGAAATGGCTCGTCTGCAAAATGATGCTGTTACCCTTAACCGTACCTGGATTCCACCTGAGGAGCTAATTGGTATGGCTAAGGCCATGCACAAGATCCGCCTAAAGCGCTATGAGGTTAAGACCATTATTGAAGATGATTGCCCAATGTTCTTTGGCGATCCAGTGTTACTCGAGCGTGTGGTGGCTAACTTGGTAGATAATGCCGCTAAGTATTGTCCTGCTGGCTCTATTATTCAGTTCCATGCCTGGGGAGATGAAGAGCATGTCTCGATTAGTATTGAGGATAATGGCCCAGGTCTGCCAAAAGATATTGAAGGAGCCTTACTCTTTGACCCATTCAAGCGAGGTCATGCTGAAAGCAATATCACCGGCGTAGGTTTAGGTCTAGCTATATGCAACACAATTGCTAAGGTACACGATGCTAAGCTGATTGCAGGTAACTCATCGCTTGGCGGTGCTGCTTTTACCTTAGTCATGAAAGCTGTTCCAATGCCTGAGCTTGAGGATGAAGAGGCTATGATGGAGAAGATCGCCGCAATGGAAGATATTGATGATGAACTTTTCCCAATAGACCATGATCCCGACACCACCGCCCAAGATCTCGATGCAAAAGATCAAGCATCAGATGTATCCAAGGCGCAAACACCACAAAAGGTCTAAAGAAAGCTCCACAATCTATAGCCCATTTCAGTACACTCACCGCTAAGATCCAAGGTATTGTCGCACATAGCGTTAGCTTTCTACTTAGTTAGTGCTGTAGGCTACAAAAGGAAAGCAAACCAAACCAAGCCAAAGCAAATCAAATCAAGGCAAACCAAAGCAAGCCAAATCAAGGCATGCCAAAGCAAGGCAGTGCTGGAGCGGGCGATGTTATGTGCCTTGGGGTGTGGATAGTAAACAAAAGTTTACTTTGCTTAGGAAATTGGCTTTTTTATGCCACAATATGCAAAATTTGAATTTTGTACATGCTTATAGCTCTCTGGAGATATTGTTATGAGTGCTGCCACTATCTTGATTGTAGAAGATGAGGAACATATCGCCACCTCATTAGCAGGGGTTCTTAGCGATGAGGGCTATAACGTCTTTACTGCTGGTACCCTCAAAGAGGGCTTAGTGGAAGCTGCAACTAGATCACCTGATTTAGTAGTGCTTGATTTAGCGCTGCCTGATGGTGATGGTTTGGTGATCTTAAAAGAAATCCGTGCTTACTCTATGCTGCCAGTGATCGTACTGTCTGCTCGTATCAATGAAGAGCAGAAGGTACAAGCTTTAGATATGGGTGCTGATGACTATCTGACTAAGCCATTTGGTATTAGTGAGCTCTTAGTGCGTGTACGCGTGCAATTACGCCGCAAACAAGATGCTGCCGATCGTGAAAATGAGTCCATCATTAAGCTTGGCAAGGATGTCGAGGTTGATACTGAGCGTAAGGTAGTTACCAAGGGTGGCGAGTTAGTGCACTTAACTAAGCTTGAGCTTAGATTACTGCTTGTCATGCTCTCAGAGCCAGAAAAAGTATTAACGCAGCGCTACATCGTACAAAAGGTTTGGGGATCTGAGTATATTGAGCACCCACATTACCTGCGTATTTACATGGGGCGTTTACGCAATAAGATCGAAGATGATCCCTCAAATCCATCTATCTTGCTCACTGAATCTGGCGTAGGTTATCGTCTGGCTCTCAAACCACAGGCATCCTAAATACGGCAATGCAAAGCTCAGTGGCTGTGCATTAATCAGCGTGCAAAATACAAATCCTATCAGGCGCTTGCTATACTATAGGCCTTTTTCAACGGCTCATAGCCAGCCCTTAAGCACAGATAGTAGTGTGAGGCGGGCATGGAATTGTATAAACAGCTCATAGCTTTTTTGCTGATAAATACATTTGCGTATATAGCAATGCTAACAAAAAGGATTTAGACATGTTAGACGACTATCGCCCAGTGATGCTCAATGCATCATACATGCTTGCTCTGTATGCAGTAGCCTATATCACCGCACCTTTAACGCCTAATGGCTATCTTGAGTACGGCTTGCTCGCCATTGCCTCTGTATGGCTGTTTTACGGTGCCTTACTCTTACAAAGAGAGCATCGTCGTCCTAGCTCAGTCTTTTTAGGTGCTGCAGCCGTGATCCCATGGGCATTCTATGGCGAACTGTGGTACATCAATAACAACAAAGAAGGCATTGATCCTCAAGTCTTTGAGGCCAATTTACAGCACGCCATCTTTGTCTATCAGTCATTTAAGTACATGACCTTAGGTTGTGGCTTCTTAGCCGCCGTTAAAGGCATGTATATGGCCGTACGAGGCTTTGGCTCCTCACGCTAAGAATGAGATCATTAACACCCTCACACTAAGTAAGAGATCATTAGATCTTCACACCAAGTAAGAGGTCATTAGCCTATCACGCTTACTAATTGACGCCCTCAGCACCTCACGCTAAGTAATTGATGCCCACAGGTAGTTAAAGTAGGGCATTTGAAAGATTAGCCAGCCGAAAATGCAACAGCCCCTGCAAGATCATGTCCTGCAGGGGCTGTTGTGTTTTGGCGATCTTAATAGCTGCAATCGGCAGCTATTTTGTATTAGAGATCGTCAACTAAAGCGGTGCTCTTAGCGTAGGCAGTAGAACGGGCCTCGAAGAAGTCGGTCTTAACCATGTTGGCGTTAGAGTACTGAGATACCCAAGACATGGACTCTGGTTCGCTCTCATAGCGGCTGTCGTAAGATGGGAAGCCAAGACCCATCCAGCGTAAGTTGCCAAGGTAGGAGATGTAGTCGGTGATCATCTCTTTGTTAAGGCCCTTGATGTTATCGCCGATAACATAGTGACCCCATTCGATCTCCTGACGAACGCCCTCTTGCATCATCTCGCGCAGCTCATCTACAGTCTCTTTGGTAAAGAGCTCTGGATTTTCCTTTTGCAGCTCCTTGATGATGTTACGGAATAACCATAAGTGAGTGTTCTCATCACGGTTAATATAACGGATCTCTTGAGCAGAGCCTGGCATCTTGCCGTTACGGCTTAAGTTGTAGAAGAAAGAGAAGCCTGAGTAGAAGTAAATGCCTTCTAAGATGTAGTTAGCCATTAAAACCTTAAGTAAGGTCTTAGGATCTTGATGCTCTTGGAACTCGTTGTAAAGGTTACCAATGAAGGTGTTACGAGCAAGTAAGTGCTCATCGTCCTTCCATTGGTACAAGATGGAGTTACGCTCATCTGGTGAACAGATAGAGTCGAGCATGTAGCTATAGCTTTGGGAGTGGATACACTCTTGGAAAGTCTGAATAGACAGGCACAGGTTAACCTCAGAGACGGTAATATACTCAGCAATACGAGGCAGGTTGGCTGTCTGAATAGAGTCTAAGAAGACAAGGAAGCTTAAGATCTTGTCATAAGCCTGCTTCTCAGCAGGATCAAGCTTTGGATAGTCCTTAACGTCATGAGAAAGGTTGATCTCCTCTGGAATCCAGAAGTTGTTCATGGCCTGACGATACCAATCAGAAGCCCAACGATACTTCATATTGTTAAAGTCGTTGAGGTTGGTAGTGTTGCCACCGATCATCTTCCAATTAGTTACGTTGGTGTCACCCTGTGGGTTAAACAGCTTCTTCTTAACGAGTTCCATTCTTAGGACCTTGACCCCTGGGACCATATATTGGTCCTTGTTAAATAACCGTAGGTAAATCCAAGCCTGCGAGGCAAGCTAGATCCGATAATATAGAGCTATAACACCAACAACACAACCTGTGATCTATCAGCGCAAAGCTCAAAATAAGTGTGACATTATATATTAATTTTGGCGAAGATCATCTTTCAAGTTATCTGTCTGTGTGTATCAGCATGATCGAGCATGTTTACATCGGCATTAAACAAGGTGTTTTAGAGAAATGCGCGATGGCGACTTGAGTCGATACTATTTATCTGGCCTGTAGGTTCATAATCATAAATTGGCATTAATACCAATGTACAGAGCGTGTATTCTGTTTACAGATCGCAGCTTTGCAATACGCAAGATCGCCACAAGGTCATGATCTTAAAAAGTTAAAACATAAACTCTAAAACAGCACAAATATCTAAAGATCACAGGCAAAGAGCGTAGATGATCTTAGAGCGAAGAATCAGAGCATGGCATGGGTAAGTCAGACCCGATGAAGGATCGTAGAAAATAAGCTTATCTTGGAGCAAGGGCGTGGAGTCTGTAAGAAGCGATGGCTATTGGCCGAGCCTTTGAAGTGGGGCTGGGCTAGGATAGGTGCTTGAAAAAGCAAAACGCCGAGACTCAGGGGAGTTTCGGCGTTTGTGGGATCGTTACTAGGTAGCTAGTAGCGTTGCGATCTTATGAGGCGCAGGATTCGCACTCTTCTACCTCAAGGGCCTTGGAGCGTACGTAGTAGATAGTCTTAACGCCACTTTCAAAAGCCTGCAGGTAAAGGTTTAATACCTGACGCATAGTGTAGTCGTTGGTGATGTACAGGTTCATAGACTGAGCCTGATCGATGTGGCGCTGACGGACACCGGCAGCACGTACAGACCAGCTCTGGTCAATGTTGTGAGCATTCTTGTACAGCCACCAAGTCTGCTGGCTGAGCTCTGGAGCTACACGTGGCAGCATGGAGCCTTTCTTCTCCTCAAGGAAATAGCGATTCATTACTGGATCGATACCTGCGGTAGTACCTGCGATGATGGAGGTAGAGGAGGTAGGAGCGATAGCCAGTAAGTAGGCGTTACGCATGCCCTGATGCTGTACGGTACGACGTAATTCTTCCCACTGTGGGCTGTTGTACTTACGCTTGATGAAGTACTGGCCGTTTTGCCAATCAGAACCCTCAAAGTACTTATAAGAACCCTTCTCAGCAGCGATATCGGAAGAAGCGCGAATAGCGGCCATGTTGATACGCTCAAAGACCTTATCAGCAAAGTTTAAGTGCTCCTCGCTTTCCCACTTGATGCCGTGCTTAGCAAGCATGTGGTGATAACCACTCATACCAAGACCGATGGAACGGTACTGGCGATTAGTGATCTCAGCGTATGGAGTTGGGTAGAAGTTAAGGTCGATTACGTTATCTAAAGCACGTACTGCAGTAGCAACTAAGCTATCTAAGTACTCTCCATCCTGCACTGGGATGCGGCCTAAAGATAAGGAGGCTAAGTTACATACAACAAAGTCGCCTGGCTTAGTTTCAGTAACTACGCGAATCTCGCCATCTTCAGTCTTAATGGAGCGGCTAATTGACTCAATACCACGCATGTTCTGAGCAATCTCAGTACACAGGTTGGATGAGTAAATGCAGCCAACGTGGTGATTTGGGTTAGCCTCATTAACGATGTCACGGTTGAAGATAAATGGAGTACCAGTTTCAACAGCTGACTTGATGATGAGACGAACAATATCCTTAATGGCGATCTGACGCTTACCGATACGGCTATCGTGAACGCAGTCTAAGTACTTAGACTCCCACTCGTGACCGAAGAAGTCTTCAAGGCAATAGCCCTTAACCTTCTTGATCTCGTATGGGCACATTAAGTACCAGTCACCATCGATGTTCTCTTGTACTTGTCGCCAGAAGAAATCAGGCACACAAACAGCAGGGAACACGTCGTGAGCCTTCATACGGTCATCGCCGTTGTTAGTACGCAGCTGCAGGAACTCAGGTAAATCGCGGTGCCACATATCGAGGTAAACAGCAACAGCACCCTGACGTACGCCAAGCTGATCTACTGCAACAGCGGTGTCGTTGATAAGACGAATCCAACGAACTACGCCGCCAGCTGCACCTTCAAAGTTACGAATAGCAGAGCCCATGGCACGTACTTTACCTAAGTACATACCCATGCCACCGCCAAACTTAGAAACCTGGGCAAAGTTATCGATAGAACGATAGATGCCATCTAAGCTATCAGGTACGGTGTCGATAAAGCAGGAGCTCAGCTGATGGAATGGCTTACGTGCATTGGCAAGAGTTGGGGTTGCCATGGTCACTTCCATCTTGGAGAGCATGTTGTAAAAACGCTGTACCCAAGACATACGGTTGTGAGTTTCGTTCATGGCAAGGTGCAGAGCGATACCTAAGAACATCTCCTGTGGAGTCTCTAAAGGTACGTGCTTATGTGAAGAAATCACATAACGCTTAACTAAGAGGTCAAGGCCTGCAAAGGTAAAGAGGTTGTCACGATCAGGTACGATAAAGGAGTAAGCCTGCTCAATTTCATCTTGTGAGTAGCTCTTTAAGATATAAGCACCGTAAAGGCCTGCCTCAGTTAAGTAGATGAGCTTGTCATAAAAGCCACGTAAGTTTAGCTTTGATAGTTCAATCTCAAGATTACGGTGGAACTTGTGAGCAAGCAGACGGCCAGCGATCATCTCAAACTTTGGAGCAGTCTGAGTGGTCAGTTCGCAAGCAGCCTTGATAAGGGAGTTTAACTGATCGTTAACTGATGAAGATGGCTTGGATATAGAAACGAACTTAGCAGAGAGTACATTTAAGGAGTACTCAGGCTCTAAGAAGTCTTTTTGAATACGCTCAAGGCACTTGTCTAAAGTGAGATCGCCAGTGGCAGTTACTAAAGCAATACGAGCAGTACGCAGCTCAGAGCGCTTCTGACGATATAAGATGAAGCTCTTAGCAACAGCATAGAAGCCTTGTTCCATTAAGGTTTCTTCTACGATGTCCTGAATGTTCTCTACAGTCTTCTCGGTAGCCTTTTGGACTTTCTCCGTAATAACACGGACTAAAGACTCTTTTTGCTCGTCAGTAAGAACCTGACCGACATTGCCGAAAGCTTTGGAGATAACAAAAGCGATTTTGTTACCATCAAAGGTTGCGGTTTGACCTGAGCGTTTAATGATTTGCAAGGCTATCTCCTGACTGTCATGAGTGGCAAGTGCTTTAAGTAAGCTCTTGCACTTATGGGCATGACCCCCATACTAAACAAGTAACACTTATCAGCTACACATGAATGCAAAAGCAAGTATTCAAGTGCGTTGCTGACAACCAAAAAATCCATAAGCCCAAGCTTGGTGGTTAATTAACCATCAAATACAAACACTAAGAGTCATGGCTAAGATGCAAAAAGACAACTCTTTTAGCACTCTAAAGCCATGAAAGATCGCGGCTTGGAAGCACATTTAGTCAACTAAAGAGCATAGTCAAATGAGCGCTATGGATCTAAAGTTGAGGTGCGCATTATATATGCTATTGAGGCTAAAAGCTCCCATCATGGCTAAATTTAGCAACTGTCGCTGACTCGCACTGCTGATCATGACTTAGACGATGAGCTCATCCTCAAAGGGCACTGATTCTACACAAAAATTGTCAGAATGCCTAAAGTCTAAACGAATAATCATATGAACACAAAAAGCGACAAAAGCCCGTAAATACGCCGTAAGCGAACCGAGTCTACTCTTAGAAAGTCCGATTTAAAGGGATTCAAATTTTTTTGAACTTTTTTGCTCAATAGACTGTTGACATTTTTCTCACCCTTACAGACTCTAGATATACTCTAGGTTTGCACATAGACCTTTACAAAATATTATCAATTAGCACTAATGACCACAGATCGGACAACTTAGATCAAAGCATCTCCATCGCTTTGTAAGTGATTATGATGTGTTATGCGCCATTACGATCAGAGATCGAGCACATGGCAGCCGAAATATTTCACACATCAGCGCCACATCTACATACTAGCCCACTGTTAATTGCTCCTCACTACGCGCCCAAAGCAAATACGGCACAAGCGCGCGCAATCAGCCTTTGCGCCGCATTCAGAACATATCAGGCACAAATGCGAGCAATTTGCGTTTTCGCCGCATTTAGAACATATCAAGCACGGCGTGAGTAAACGGCACTAGCACAGCGATTGTCTGCAGTATTGCGAGTAATTAACAGTAAATGGCTTGAGATACATGTTCCACGAGTGGAGGCTAATGCCACCTTTATATAGCTACATGCAGCTTCATATGTTTAGCTGAGATGCTAAAAGTATGTTGCGGTGTGCTAGGCAATAAAAAGTTAGCCATGGGACGCTTCAAGCTGATAAATATGCGATTTTAACTTTTTGTTGCGCTGATCTTCGTTGGCGCTAAGATCATGCGCTATTCTTATGATCGCTGTGATTGACAGTTATTGCAGGTAACGAGCTATGAGACTTGGCAAGTGCTGTGAGAGTTTTGCTTAAGCCTCTTGCTTGCAAAAGCAACTAGTTTTGCTAGCATGGAGCGCAATCGATGCTTTATAGATAGGACTTAGCTTAGATGGCGGTGATATTAGGTATTGACCCGGGTTCGCTTAAAACTGGCTACGGTGTGGTGAGTATGGTAGGTAATAAATTGACTTATCTAGGCTCAGGCTGCATCAAGACAGGTACAACTGAAGACCCACTGCATGAACGCCTCTTAGTAATCTTAGAGGCGATTAGCGAGATCATTGATCAATTTAAGCCCGATCAGATGGCTGTGGAGCAAACCTTCGTGTCAAAGAATCCGCAGTCGACTATTAAGCTCTCTGAGGCCCGTGCCGTAGCTCTAGTAACTGGTGCTAAGGCAGGTATTAAAGTATTTGAATACACTCCAACTCAGATTAAACAGTCATTAGTAGGTTATGGCCAGGCTGAAAAGAAACAGGTTCAGTACATGGTTAAAACTCTGCTCAAGCTATCAGGCAATCCTCAAGCAGACGCTGCAGATGCTCTTGCATGTGCTATTTGCCATGGCTATACCCATCAGGTATCTACTTTGATGAAGGCCAATATCAAAAATGGGTCTAACTTGAGTAATCCAATGTTGCAAAACTATCGGGTTTAGCAGCTTAGTGTCGTAGCGTGTAATACTACAATTTAGGGCGCTTGTTAGCGTCTTGCTTCAAGATGTATTCTTAATCTAAGGTTTAAGGTTTTTATCATGATTGGTTCTTTACGCGGAAAGCTGTTAGGTTTTGAGGGCATTAAGGCCTTGATTGAAGTTCAGGGCGTTGGTTATGAAGTGGAGATTCCAGGTAACTTACTTACTGAATTTGTTGTTGGTGAAGAGTGCTTTGTCTACACCCACTTTGTTGTCCGTGAGGATGCTCAGCTACTCTATGGCTTTAAGAGCAAAGAGGCTCGTTTACTCTTTAGAGAACTCATCAAGATCAATGGCGTAGGTCCAAAGGTAGGTATGGCCTTATTATCTTGCTTTGACCTTAAGACCTTTATTGAGGTTATCAATCAAAACCGTATCAATGCCCTGATCTCCACCCCAGGCGTGGGTAAAAAGACCGCTGAGCGCATCATTGTGGAGATGAAAGATCGCCTCGATAAGCTGCGCATTATGGAAGCTGCTAGCGTATCTACCGTAGGAACCACTGCTGTTTCAAATGGCCTCTTACCTGAAGAGGAGAGCAGCGCTGATGATTCAACTAATGCTGCCTTTGTTTGTGAAGATGCAGTCATGGCCTTAAAGGCTTTAGGCTTTACCGACAAGCAAGCCATCCCTGCAGTTAAGTCAGTTTACGAAAATGGTATGACCACTGAGCAGGTACTCAAGGCCACCTTAGCCATCCTGAGCAGCAAATCCCGCCGCTAAGAGTAATTAACAACCAAGCTCGTTTGTAGACACAAACGAGGTGCAAGTAAACTTGTTTGTTGACACAAACAAGGTGCAAGCGCCGTCGTGTCGCCATAGCCTTTGGCATAATAAGAGCAATTAACAGCTGAGGCTAAAAGGAAAGCTTCATATGTGCTGCTCATTACATTGGCTTATGAAAATGTACTGATATGGCTTGTGTAAGAAAAGTTTGGCACAAGTACATCCTGATATAGGCCTCATTAGCCTCCGTGTGCTAAAATTTACAGCTCACTTAAGCAGCCTTTTTATGCCTAGGCTGCTTTGTTTTAGGTTAGCTTGTAATCTTCAGTTAGGAGGTTGATGTGGGAAAAGGTATTGTTGCTGATGCACTCGAGACTGAGGTTCAGCGCGATGTCAGTCCTGAAAAGACTGTAGAGGAAACAGTTCAAGAACTTCTCGACTCATCTGAAGACCGCGCACTGCGACCTAGAACTTTAAAAGATTACATTGGCCAAGAAGATGCCAAGCAACAGCTTGAGATCTATTTACAAGCAGCCAAGAAAAGAGGTGAGGCTTTAGATCACGTGCTGATCTTCGGTCCTCCAGGTCTAGGTAAGACCACCTTATCTAATATTATTGCCAATGAGCTCGGTGTTACTTTAAGCACCACCTCTGGCCCTGCCTTAGAAAAGAAGGGCGATGCGGCAGCTCTTTTAACCAACCTTGGTCAAAGAGATGTGCTCTTTATTGACGAAATCCATCGTCTCTCTCCAGTTATTGAAGAGTTTATGTATCCTGCGATGGAAGACTATCAAGTCGATGTGCTCATTGGTGAAGGACCATCAGCTCGTTCAGTCAAGATCGGTCTGCAACCTTTTACTCTCATTGGTGCAACCACTCGTGCTGGTACCTTAACTTCACCGCTGCGTGCTCGTTTTGGCATCATTTTGCAGCTGCAGTACTACTCGCCAGAAGAGCTCTTTATCATTATTAGTGCCTCAGCTAAGAAGCTCAATGTTCCAATTGAAAAAGAAGGTGCCATGGAGATTGCCAAGCGCTCTCGTGGTACTCCACGTATTGCCAACCGCTTATTAAAGCGTGTGCGTGATTTTGCTGAGGTAAAATCGAATGGCGCGATCACTCAAGAAGTGGCTAAGCAAGCTTTAGATACTTTGAAGATCGACGTTGATGGCTTTGACGATTTTGATCGTGCTTACTTAAGATCTATGATCTTTGACTTCAATGGCGGCCCAGTTGGTATCGAAAGCATTGCTGCTACCTTAGGCTACGAAAGAGAGACCTTAGAAAACGTAGTTGAGCCATACTTACTGCAGCAAGGCTTTGTGCAGCGCAGCCGTATGGGGCGCGTGGCCACAGACAAGGCCTATGAAAAGTTCGATGCTATGGATCGTTTAGCTGCCGCACGAGCAAATAGCTAATAGATCTGAAGACCGAGATCTTGCACTAAGCACCATTTTCAGCTGCACTTATTTCAGTAGCTTGTAGCGATCGAGCGTACACAAATACAAGCCCAAAAGAGCGATAGCCCATTTTTCTTTACCGATGTTATCTTAAGATAGGATCTCTAAGAACTCTGTGGGCGTATCATGGTGCTGACATTTGATCTTGCACCATTTTCTTGATGCTTGTTCTTGATGCTTTAGCAAAAAGGCCACTGAGAATAGTGCCTAATTTGCCGGAGCCTCATGTGCGCGTGTACGTCAGTGCAATCTCAGATGGAGCTTTCCTTGATGGTAGCTCATGAGTTGCTTTGTTTTTAGGCAGTCATTAGATATTTGTATATTGTTGTTTAGGCATAGCAGGAGTTTGCGATGAGCCTTAATGAGTTTTCTTGTAAGTTTAGGGTTTACTACGAAGATACTGATTGCGGCGGCATTGTTTACCACGCAAACTATCTTAAGTTCTGTGAAAGAGCACGGACTGATTTTGTTCGTGAGGTAGTAGGCTACAATCAGCAACAACATTTAAATGAGGAGAAAAAGGGCTTTGTGGTCTCTAAGATCACCGCTAAGTTCATCTCTTCTGCAAAACTTGAGGATATGCTCACCGTAACTTGTGTGCCAGTGCTGTTACGCCGCTCTTATTTAGAGATGTACCAAGAGATCAAAAATGACGCAGGTCAGGTGCTCTTTGCCATGCGCTCAACCATTGCGCATATCAACTTTGCAAGCAATCGCCCTGAGGTAATTCCTGCAGATTTTTCAGACAAGGTTAAAGAGGTGCTCGCTCCTGAGGATTACAAGACTCTCTGCTAGCCCCCAAGAATTACAAGACTCTGTGCTAGCTCCAGTGAATGACAAGATCCTCTGCTAGAGCATGAGGAACAGTTAACAGGATAACACTCTGTGCTTGCGCATTGTGACTACAAGAATTAGTGCAAAGGCCTTAAGAGAGTAGCAGTTTTGCTAATACTTGGATGCTGCTAAGTTTTGCCTAATAGCATCTTTGTATCATACAAGCATAAGATGGGCATTTTGCAGTGCTTGAAGTTCTGTACTCGGCTTGTAGTTTTGTACTCGTTTTAGTCAAACTAAGATCTTTTATCCTTTGGTTTTGTATCGCTTAACTTTGATCTTAGTGACCCTTTTGGTGCTGTCTTTGTCTATATGCTGAAAAAAATCAGCTATTAAGCAGCAAAAAGACTGTACAATTGATAGCTTTATTAGCTGTACCTCATTAAGCGCAATTGAAGGGCGTGATCTTTTGTCATGATCTTGCAGTTGCTGTTTATAAAGACGGCATAGTTTTATGTACGCCACCAAAGCTTTGTGCAAGAGACTTTGGCTTGGCTGTGATGCTGTGCATCGAATAATAAAAAGAACGCTATTGCGATCCATATTATCTATGGGGCAGGCGATTCTAGTAGATACACTCAAATTTGCTTCATAGTGTGGAGAATACTGATTTATGCAACCTCAGGAAGCGCTCTCCTTTACCGAGCTGGTCCTTAATGCCAGCTTCTTGGTACAGTGTGTGATGCTGTTCTTATTAGGACTTTCCATTGCATCCTGGACCATCATCATTTCGCGTAATAATCAGTATCGCGTGGGTAGAGCCAAGGCTGATGCCTTTGAAGATCGCTTTTGGTCAGGTATTGACCTTAATAATCTCTACCAAGAGTGTATGCAGCGTCCTGATGATCTCGTTGGCTTAGAAGTTATCTACTCAGCAGGCTTTAAAGAGTTCGTACGTTTAGTTAACTCAGGACCAGCTGATCAAGACGTAGTTATGGACGGCACATACCGTCAGATGAAGGTTGCTTGCTCACGTGAAGTAGAGTTGCTTGAAACCAATCTGCCAACCTTAGCTACCATTGGTTCTATCAGTCCATATATCGGTCTGTTTGGTACCGTTTGGGGTATTATGCATGCCTTCGTAGCATTAGCTGCAGTTAAGAACGCTACTTTAGCCATGGTTGCCCCTCCAATTGCTGAGGCGCTGATTGCAACTGCTATGGGTCTGTTTGCCGCTATTCCAGCTGTTATGTTCTACAACCGTTTCGTAACTAAGGTTGAGGCATTAGAGAATCGCTACTACAACTTCATGGATGAGTTCTCCACCATCTTAAACCGTCGTTTAGTAACCATTCGCACCCAGTTAAATCGTCAGCAGTTTAATCAGGACAATGCTCAGAACCAAGCACAGCCAACTGCTCCAACTCCAGTTGCTGTAAACATGGGCTCTTCTCCAGATGGCAATGATTTAAGTGCAATGAACAACCTTAATGCCATTAATCCATCTAGACCTCCTGAGGGCGATAGCTACCAACAAGAGTATGACGAGCCATTTGATCAGTCTGATGAGGCTGCATCTATCGCTCAGGCTGTAGCTGGTCATAAGTCCAATCAAAATCCAGTTCAGGTGCCAAGCATTAAAGAGCAAGCCCGTCCTGCTGTGGCAAATCAGGATATGAATGCACAGCGTGCAGCTCAACAAAATCAAAACCGCAGAGCAGCTGCTAACACCTTAGGTGGTGTGAGCGCCGCAAACCGCAACTTAAACCCTCAGCAGCTTAACGATCGCAATATGGCTGCAGGTTATCGCGGTGTAGTGCCTCCACGTAATGCTAGCAATAACAATGTAAATGCACAGTTACCTGGCGGCCCTGCAACTGCAGTTAAGCCAAATCAGGGTTTAAAGACAGAGAGCACTTATCGCTCCGGCAATAACTTTGATAACCGTCAGCAGCAAAAGAAGGCTGATGACGCTCCGCACTACATTTCTCCAGGTGGTCAGACTCCACGTCGCAATCGCCCATCAGGTGCTGATGGCTCCTAGAGTTTTTGGAGGTTAAGTAGATGGCAGACCGTGGTCGTAGACGTAAGAGCCGCACTGTAGCCGAGATTAACGTAGTGCCATACATCGATGTTATGTTGGTGCTGCTCGTTATCTTTATCGCCACCGCTCCAGTAGTAATGCAGGGTGTAACAGTTGATCTGCCTCAAGCTGAGGCTGAGGCTATGAATGAAGATCAGCGCACCCCAATTATTGCGACTGTAGATAAGGCAGGTCAGTACTTTGTTAGTGTCGATACTCAGAGCGTTAAGATCCCTGATCTCGATACTGTAGGCAAAGTAGTTGCCGAAGAACTGCGCAAAGATCCTAACCGTCCTGTAGTGGTTCAAGGCGATGCCCAAGTTGCTTACGATAGCGTCATTCGTCTAATGAATGCTTTAAAGCAAGCTGGCGTACAAAGCGTAGGTTTAGTTACCGACCCAATTCCTGTAGTGGGTAAATAGGCAAGAGCGCGTCTGTACAAACAAAGCTTCAATGCCGACCCATTTAGGTAGCTGGTGAACAAGCTTGCAAGCTTTTGTACAGCACGAAAGCTTCAATGCCGGCCCAATTTAGGTAGCTGGTGAGCAAGCTTGCAAGCTTTGGTGGTACTTTAGGTTTTTAGTTAAATGGTGGAGTAGTCTGTGAAACTCGGAATTGGTCCAGCGTTTGTTATAGCTTTGGCTATTCACGGCGTTCTGCTAGCTGTTTTAGCGATTAACGTGTCTTTAGACAAACCTAAGCGTCCAGAAGAAAAGACCGGCCAAATCATGCATGCCACCATGGTTAATGTGCCACCAGCTAAAGGCTCACCACAAGGCAAGCCGCCTCAGCAAAATAAAGTTCAAGATACTGCCAAGCAAGCAGCTGAAGCTGCAGCTAAGGCCAAGGCAGAGGCTGCAAAGAGAGCTGAGCTTGCTAAACAAGTAGAGGCTCAAAAGAAAGCTGAGGCCGAACGCCAAAAGGCTATTGCGCTAAAGAAAGCCGAAGAGGCCAAGAAGAAAGCTGAAGAGGCTAAGAAGAAGGCGGAGGCTGAAGCAAAGAAGAAGGCAGAGGAAGAGGCCAAGAAGAAGGCCGAGGCTGAAGCTAAGAAGAAGGCTGAGGAAGAGGCAAAGAAGAAGAAAGCCGAAGAAGCTAAAAAGAAAGCAGAAGAGGCTAAAAAGAAGGCTGAGCTGGAAAAAGTAGCGAAGCAAATGCTTGAAGACCAACAAAAGCGTCTTGAGGCACAGCAAAAAGAGCAGGCCGATGATCTTGAAAGTGATCTTTTAGGACAGGTTCATGGTACTGATGATGGCGTAGGTTTAGGCTCTGGTACTGGTTCAAATGAATCTCAGACTTATGGTGCTAAGGTTCAGCAGTTAATCGAGCAGAACTGGCGTATTGATCCATCGATGAATGGTAAGAAAGTAGTGGTGACTGTATCAGTTGATGATGGTGGTCAAATCTACAACTTAAAATGCGATGGTGATAAATCAGTATGTGCTAGTGCCGTCTCTACCCTTAATCTCATTGGTATGTTGCCTCGTCCTCCACAAGGATGTAAGGACTGCAGCACTATCGTGATCACCATGACACCAAAGATTTAGTGCTGCTAACGTAAGCTAACGTTAACGACTAATTTACGCGCCATTGCCCTTAAAAGCAGTGGCGCTGTTGTATGTGGTTAACAACAAACCACAGTAACATTTGCTCTTAGTAGGCAAATAAATAATCAAACAGCTGCATCTATTGTAGTTTCTTATCATATGGCTATGCTTAGGTTTAATGAATCAAATTATTAATTCAAAGCAGAGGTAAAGGTATGCGACCAAACGAAAAGGTCTTGCGTTTTGCGGCAATTCTTAAAGAAGGTGGTATAGCTCGATCTAAGGTATGTCCAATATCCACTGAGGCATTTGCGTCCTTATCAGAGGAGTTTTTGCAACGAGCTAGAAGGCGCAAGGAAGAGTGCGGAGTTGATGCACAGCTGGTGCTTGCAGAGGCGACGGCAATCTATGAAAGATTGAAAACTTATGACCTAAGCTCGATCCATGCTCTTTTAGAAACAGTAAATTCACGGATTAAGGATGCAAGAAGTCCAGGTCGCGTAGTATATCCTGTGCATATAGTGCATATGGTAATCATGATAGCAAGGTGCTTTAACCTCAAGAGTGCAAATGAGATTGCAGCTTTCTATAACGGCTACAATCTAATACTTCAGCTACTTATACCGGGTATGCCTTCTCCATGTAACTTCATTTCAGGGGCTACGATTAAGCTTGTTCGCACTCTTAGCCCACAAAGAGATGCCGAGCAATTATACGAAGAGTTATATCCTTCGATAAAAACCATTACTGATGACCTTTTTAGCTTCAAACCTCAGCTAAATGTAATCATTGGTGAGAATGGAAATAATTAGATAAGATGCGATCTGATTAGGTGAGCTTCCACTTATTAATAATGGCTTTGTCTTTCACACTGTATGAGGGGCGTTTTTAGTTTTTCTGACAAAGCTCTTGTCTTTTAAGATCGTGCCAAATTTGTGTGCACACATGATAAGAGTTGCTTACAAAAGGCTTATACCCGACTTTAGCACTTTCTAAGAAGCAATTTTAGCGATGAACCCCTATGTGTTAATCTAGTTTTCAAGATGACCTTTTGGTTTCACCTTACGAAACTATTATAATAGGGCGGATTTCCTTGTGAGGTTTTCCCTATGACTTTTTCCAATGAGTTTCGCGTTAAGGTTGTTACTGATGCGCTCTCAGGCAAGCAGGTAAATGAAGTGGCCAAAGAGCATTGTGTATCTGATCAGTCAGTACGCAACTGGCTCGCTGACCCCCAAATTCTTGCTACAGCCATGTCTGTTAGCAAAGATGCTGCTTCTCAAGAAGATCTGAAATCTTCTGCTCCAGGCACTCTCACCGATGAAGGTGCTCTCGCGCTGTATTTGTTGTCTAGAAT
>NZ_AXWV01000071.1 GCF_000482845.1 Anaerobiospirillum succiniciproducens DSM 6400 | reverse complement strand
CTTTTTTGTACAGTTGTTAAATTTTGTCCAAAACTAGAAAAAGCGCTACATATGGGCTTAATGAGCGCGTGTTTGTGATTAAAACTAGCGATCTTGATCGTTTTTGTCAGTTGGCCTTTTAAGATCTCATTAGCATATTGTTATGGTTTGACGAAGATAAAAGCTGTGAGGATTGTCTAAAGTAGAGTATGCAAGATCGAGTAGGCTTTTGACCAATCAAAGGCTCGTGGTAATATGGATAAATACGTCCGCTGTTGCTAGCTTAGAGCACCTTTTCTTTGTGGATAAAAAGGATGCATCATTGCGGATGACATTAAGATTCAGGCAGGGAAGGATTAATGATGGCTAATGGAGCAAAGCTCGTCTCTTTAAGCGCTATTGTCAGCATGGCATTAATGAGTGCATGTACCTCTAATGAAGGTTTAAACTCACAGAGCGCAGTTAATGATCCTGCTAATAAGGTTATTGAAAGCCGCCTGATGAGCGACTACGAGGTCATTAAGACTGTCTCTTCTCAAATTGACCGTAATAATATTTACGACAATAGCATGCAGCCAGTTAACAAGACTGAAAAGTGCTTAATTCCATTCATGGTTGCTGATGCTGCTGACTCGCGTATGTACTGGGATGGAAAGTGCTCTAATGGCCATGCAGTAGGTTTAGGCCGTGCGGTACGTACTATTGCTGATAAGAAAGTAGCTGAGTACCTTATTGAGATTGACGAGAAGAACCCAGATACCTTACATACTTACCTGCGTTATGACGCTGGCCGTTTTGATAGTGAAATCGGTTATAGCGTTCTGACCTTAAAAGATAATAAGTTCACTGGCTTTAGCGCCACTATGGGCTATAACGACCAAGACTGGCTTGATGGTACCTACGAGTTTACTTATCGCTATGAAGATACTGCAAACTTCGTCTCATACACTAAGATCACCGATCTGCTATCAGGTGAGTATTCATCCATTATCGCTTATCCAAACTTCAGCCATGACTTACTCAATGCCTCGGATAATGTGTTAAGCAGCATTTCTAAGACATATCGTTTGCTCGAAGGCCGCACCATGATTGGCTTATCCTACATTTGGCTCAAAGATGGCCGTTTGTTAATGAAGGATAACGCTACTGGTAGCGATAGTATCTTAACTGAGCATCCTGCTGAGCTTGAGACTATGGTCAATGAGATTCAAGATAAGGTTGCAGCTCAAACTGATATTGTTTCTAAGGAAGTTGAGAAAGGCTTTGCCAAGGTAGAAGAGTATTCTTCAAAGCAGTGCAAGCGTCCAAATGCTTTCTTCAAAGGTGATGAGGTGAATGTTGTTTGTGACTATCTTTTCAACCTTAATGCCGCCTATGATCAGTTAGTTGAGGCTAAAGAAGTTCGCTCTCATGAAATTGATTCTTTCCGTGACAGCCAGAACCAGCGCCTGCAAAAGCTTAATGACTACCTTAAGAACTTCAAGAAATTAGGTTCTCCAGAGGATAAGAACTAATTTAGCGATCTCTCTTGTATGTGAGTAGCTCATAAGCTAGTTAAGTCTTATCTGCTTTAGATCCTACTCAAACAAAAACGCCCCATTGACCTAAGTCTCTGGGGCGTTTTGTATTTGGGGGTAAGCCATAATTAAATGCCAGGCTTACCCTTAATATCTTTAAACGAGCTTAACGGTAGGAACTGTACCGCTAGTGTCGCCGTAGTGGTTGGAGATAAAGTCATCAATAGTAACCTTAACTCCTTCTTCTTTTTCGATCATATCGACTAAGCGCTTGCGCAGATCCATCTTGATGTCGGTATAGCAGATGTCTCTAATGAGGTTGTTAATCTCATACTCATCATTGTAGTTGTCGTGCATGAAGTCATCACGGTATCTATCAGCCTGGCAAGTCTCGATACCAGAGAGATCATCGGATGAAACCTCGTAGACAAATTGCTTAGTACGGATGCCACGAGCTACACGGCTTTGAGTGATGTAGTAGTACAGAGCCTCGCTCTCATCAATTTCTTTATCATCTAAAGAAAGGAGGTTCTGACCATAAAGATCTTCAGCATCAATACCAGCAACGGTTAGCATGGTCTTGCTTAGAGATAAGGTAGAGACTAAGTGGTCTACTACTTTGCTATCTTTAATAGCACCACCAGCAATAACTAATGGTACCTGTGAGCTATCGGCATGGATTGAGGAGGCGTAATCATCCTCACCCTTGCAACGCTTGTCTAAATTACGGCCGCCAAAGTGATTACCAGTAGCTGCAGTAAAGACGATAACTGTGTTATCCCACTCACCTGAGGCTTTGAGCTTTTCTACTAAACGACCTAGGTTATTATCAATGCTATTGCACTGAGCTAAGTGGTTCATGTAATCAGAACGGAAAGAACCAGCGTAAACTTGAATGGTGATAGGTACAGAGCAACGTACAAAGTTAACGCGCTTATCCTCATCAGGAGCAACGACAGTCTTAACGAGCTCATCTTCATTAGGAGCAGTGCCGTTTTGCTTAGCTAACTTTCTTTCAGCTTCTTTAGCTGCCTTTTGCTCATCGGTAAGCTTATCTTCTTCACGTGCCTCAAGCACAGAGCGCTTGATCATGGAGATGCATGGCTCGCCGTATGATAAAGTCATGAAGAAAGGCTTGGAGCTATCACGCTTATCTAAGAACTCTAAAGCAAAGTCTGTAAGCTTATCAGAGCGCCAACCGTTAAACTCAACCTTATTGTTGTTCTCATCAAAAACGTGGCCTGCAAAAAGCTCTGAGGTAGCGTTAAGGTCATCAGATGCACGCCAGAAGCCATTGAAGCCACCACGCTTATCAGCTGGAACTGCTTCGCCCTTGGTGCCGCCTAAGCCCCAGTGACCGATAAAAGAGGTCTCATAACCAGCATCGGCAAAGCTATTAGCAATGGTCTTGCAGTCGCTTGCAAGAGCTTGTCCCTTGCAAAACACCTTGTTTTCTACAGGAGTACGGCCAGTCATAACTGCTGCTTTGAATGCTGCAAGAGCAGGGGCAGTGTTAAAAGCGTGATTAAACTTAATACCTTGTGCAGCTAGCTCATCTAAAACCGGAGTAACTGGAAGCTTTTGGCCATAGCAGCCGCAAGTATCAAGGCGTTGCTGGCCGCTGAGACAGAAGATGATGTTTGGTCGGTTAGTCTGAGTTGACATGCTGTATTCCTTTCAGATCTTAGTGCATAACTCTATAAGCAATAAAAGTCAGAGCTTATCGCTAATGCGCACCCCCAAGACGTCTGTATATGGGCTGATGTCTTGGGGGTGAGTATGAGCAAAAAGCCGACGCGCCGCAATTACTGCAATTTACTTGCCTAGTATGGCTTAGCAATCAATATCATACAGACAAAGTTACACTTTTGCACATAGATACGTACAAATGCAGAGCACGACAAGACTTTTATCTTGAGCTGGCGCTATTTACATCTTTGTTTAAGTGGCATGCTTGAGGTCAATTGCACTTGTTGACTATGACTAACTGGCACAATTTCTTTGAATGTGGTGGGTTCTAGCGATTAGCTAATATGGGATTTGAGGCTGGAAAGTAGGTATTGAGGCTATAAGAGCTCTATGGTTTTGGGTGGAGGGATATTTTTAGCACGATAAGATTGGAAGGGTCTTTTGCAAGATGGCCAGATATAAAAACATGGCCATCGAGACTTTTTAAAGCATAAAAAAACCCTGCTAAATAGCAGGGCTTTTTTAAAGAGTCGAAAGCTATTAGATTAACCTAAAGCCTTGATCTTCTGAGCAAGATCGCTCTTATGACGAGCAGCCTTGTTCTTGTGGATTAAACCCTTGCAAGCTGCACGATCTAATACTGGCTCAACTTCCTTGAAAGCTGCAACTGCTGCTTCTTTGTTGTTAGCGGCAACAGCGTTTAAAACCTTCTTTACTAAGGTACGCATCTTGGAACGAGCAGCAACATTACGCTGACGTGACTTCTCGGTTAACTCAACGCGCTTCTTTGCGGACTTAATGTTAGGCACAAATAGCTCCTGGAATTTATAAAGTACTTTAAAATGTAGAGCCACGGCTGCCATATGAACAAATGCCGGTGGCACTAAACGCGCTATTATACCAAAGCGAAGAGGAAATTGCATATTTTTGTGTGCGAGATCCCGATTTTTTGAAAAGTAAGCAAAATCTTTGCGTTTTTAGGAGCTGCAATTTGTGCTCTAAAGCCTTATTTTATCGGGAGTTTTGAGTAGATTTGGAGTAATGGGAAATTTCGCTATAGCTGAAGTATTGATCTTGTCATAGGACTTTCGAGTGTGACTTTTAATAGCTTTTTGACCATAACTTAAAGCTCTCGATTGCCTTTCTAGATATCGCTACAGGGATTTTTCTTGAGCATCAAAGCATCATCATATTTTGGGGTGAGATGATGCGGCAAAGTGGCATGCGTGTGTTTTGTGTGGGCGGTGCTTAGCTCAATGCTATGTGGGGAGTAACTTAGTTGTTGCCTTGCCTTTTATGAGTAAATCTTAGAGCAAAGTCTTATATGATTAGATTGTTATATGCCTTTGCTTATCATGGAATGTAGAAGCTTTACTCTGAGTTTGATCGCTTTAAATCTTATCTTGATAACATTTTGACTATTTTCATGGCACACATCTATTGCTATGAGTGCTAGGATTAGCAACCTAAGTATCTTCTATGGAAGCTAATGAACAAGTCTGCTCGGCTTATGACTCTCTAATGGACTAGCTTGAGTTTTGTCTTAAAAGCATTAGTGTCTATAGTAGTTATTAGTCCCGTGTACACTGGGTTTACAGATGCGGCGCAAAATTTGCTGTAGATGCGTTCATGCATTTCGATAGTATCAGGAGAGTCCAATTGGCTAATCAGTTTAGTAAGCGTTTAATGCAGTTACTGCTAGGCTCATGTGTACTGAGTGCGTCGGTGTTTACAGTTGCATGTAACAGCGTCTCACCAGTCACTGGCAAAACAATGACTGATCAAGAGCAGGCTGCCTATGAGGCTGAGATCGAGCGCGTAAATACTCTCAAGATTAATTGTCGTAAAGAAGACGGTAAGAGCTGTAATGTTATGGCTACCGATGTTCTTGCTGACTACGAAAAGAGCCATAATTTCGACGATCTTAAGAGTGCTATCTTACTTGCAACTAAAGCTTGTTATACAGATAAGCGTTATTGCTTAACTAAAGGCGATCTCTTCTACCGTGCTTACAAAGATGGCCATAGCATTGATAGCTTCTTACCAGGCCGTTACATTCGTGAAGAGATGTCTGAGGCTTACAAGATGGCTACTGACAGTGGCGATCTTGCGATTGCTGCAGATGCTTATTACAAGCTTGGCTTAGTGAATACTGACTTTGGTCGTGTCAAAGAGGCAAAGCAAAACTTTGACATGAGCTGTAAGCTTGGCAATTCTTCATACTGCTTAAAGGGTGCAACTAAGTTAGCATCCTCCACCTCAAAGGATTCAGATGATGGCAAGGCTTTAATTGAAAGTACCAATGATACTTTCAAGAAAGCTTGCGATCTTAACAATGTAGACGCATGTATTTCTTTAGCATCTCGTTTAGATGAGCAAAAGAAGCCTGCTGAGGCAGAAGCTGCACTGCAGAAGGCTTGCTCTTTAAAGGATAAGAGTGCTTGTGAGAAATTAGCCGTACGCTACACCAAGCAAGGCAAAAAGGCTGAAGCTCGAGATGCATATAAGCAGTCATGTGATTTAGGCAACGTTAACAGCTGCTATGTGCTCTCTCGTGCCGAGATTCGTTTAGGCGAGATTGATAAGGCTGCTCCTTTAGTACAAAAGACCTGTGATTCTGGGGATGCAAATGCTTGTTACATTAGCGGAAGCCTCTATCAGGTTAAGGCCAACTCACAGCAGACTATAGCCTCATTAACTAAGGCATGTGCTGCAAATAATGCCGATGCATGCTATGCACTGGCTATTTCAGAGTCATCTGATCGCTCTGGCATGATGTCTAAGGCATGTAGCTTAGGCAATAAGAATGCTTGCGATGCTTTAGCATCTACCTTCGTACAGTCAAATGCTGATGCAGTAGGCGCTTATAGCAGATCTTGTGATGCAGGCAATAAGGATGCTTGCGTTCAGTCAGGTTTATCCTTAGCTGCAACTGGCGATATTAACGGTGCTAACAGCATGCTTTCAAAGGCTTGTGATCTTAAGTCAGCCGTAGCTTGCGAAATGCTGGCCGTTTCTAGCATGCGCTCCGGTCACTATGATGCTGCAGTAAAGTCTGATACTCGTGCTTGCTCATTAAACTCAGCTAATGCCTGCAACCGTTTAGGTCTTTTCTATACCGATGGCATTGGTGTTAAGAAGAACCTGAACACAGCATTAACTTACTTCAACAAGGCATGTAAGCTTGGCAACAAGGGTGCTTGCTACATTGTTAATGGTAAGTAGAACTAAGCAATTACAGTATTAGTTTCAAAGCCATATCACTTGGCTTTGCTAATTACGAATAAAAAAAGCCAGACCGGTTTAGCCAGTCTGGTTTTTTTTTTCGCCCAAACAAAATGATTACTGAGCCAACGACGATGGGTGGATTACCTCTGCCCATGCCATTTGCTATCCTCATAAAATGTGCAAATAGAGGGGTATTAATGGCGTTCATGGTCGTGCTGAACACTTTTGAGGCGCTATGCCGTGTGGCCTGAACGTCACGGGGTAGGGGTAGATATTAGCCGTTATGCCTGTGTGGCCTGAACGTCACGGGGTAGGGGTAGATATTAGCCGCTATGTCGCGTGGCCTGAAAGGAATAGGGCATGGATGGGCGGCTATTGCGTACAGGGGTTGGCTTTTGTGAATAATTTAGGTAGGTAGCTGTAAGCTTGTGGTGCAAATGACCATGATTTTTAAGCGAAAGTATGCGATTTTGCACTAACTTAGTGCTCATCGGGTGTATGATAAGCGACTGTCACCTAATCGCTTATATAATCAGTCATCAAGACTTTGTACTAGTTCAATCAACGCTCTCCATTTAGGCCATTGCTTAGCACAATATAGGGCTATGTAGCTTGATTGAGGCTTGCAAACTCAATAATATTAAGCATTCGGTGTTTTGATAGCAGTAAGTTCACTTTGGTGCATCAACCTAAACGTGAAATTTGTTGCTGTTGTTATGGTGTGTTTAACATAGAGCATGCTCATGTTTAAGCACTTTAAGCCGTAGCTCGTGACCAAGCTCAAGCTTTGGAGTCTAGATACATTAAATGTCTTTAGATCGCGAGCATTGCTTGCTATTGTGCTTTCCTTGCAATATGGAGTGGCCCATAGCAATGCAAAAACAACTGCCCTTAGACAGATCTAAAGTATGTAGCAACCTGTAAAAGGTACTTATGATTTAGATTCTGCTGCGCTATTTAAGTAACGCTAATCTTAGTTGGTCTAATGATTTACTTAAGTGCGTTAGGTAGTTTGCTTAACTAGATGTTGTTTGTAAGCTTGGATAAGGCTTAATAGGAAAGGATCATGCGTCTTTATCGTTGGTTGTCTGATTATCATGGCTCCGAAAGAGGAATTGCGCTAGCTATTGGCAATTTCGACGGCTTTCATATGGGCCATCAGGCCGTTATTGAACGCATGAAGCAAAAGGCCAAAGAACATAATCTTGAGACTGCAGTGATGATCTTTGAACCGCAGCCAATGGAGTTCTTTGGTAAAGAAGTGCCAGCTCGACTGTTCTCAGTACGTGATAAATTGCGTATGTTTCGTGCTGTCGGCATTGAAAACGTGTTCTGCATGAACTTCACTTACAAATTTGCAGACATGGATGATAAGCAGTTCACCTCAATGCTCTTTGATAAAATTGGCGTTAAGAGTGTTACTGTAGGATCGGACTTTAACTTTGGTCGTAGAGGTGCATATAACTTAGACGACCTAAAGCGTTGTGCTCAAGAGGCTGGCGTTGAATGCTCAGCTATCGAGAAAGTGGAGAATGATGGCAAACGCATCTCTTCAACCTTGCTGCGCTCTTTAGTTAAAGATGGCGACTTCTCAACTGTAACTAAGTATATGGGGCATGAGTACTCCATTGCAGGTCGTGTAGTTCACGGTAATGCAATTGGTCGTACCATAGGCTTTCCTACAGCAAACATCAATCTCAACCGCCGTGTATGCCCGCTTAAGGGTGTATATGCCGTCAAGATTACTCTTGAGGGTGCGGTTTACGATGGTGTGGCGAATGTAGGTTACCGCCCAACTATTTCAACACCGACACTTAATACTCTGCTTGAGGTTCATATCATCAACTTTACTGGCGATATCTACGGTAAAGAGATCGAAGTTACTTTTAAATACAAGATCCGCGATGAGATGAAGTTTGAGAGCTTAGATGCTTTAGTTCAACAGATTAGTGCCGACAAAGAGCGTGCACTGACACTTTTAAGCCGCAAAGATACTTAACAGTATGGTTAAAGGTGATGAAGGCAAGCAAGAAAGCATTTTTTGAACTTTTGTATCCTCACTTTTAATTTAAGGCTTTATTGAGCGTAAGCTAGGTAGAGTACAGAGATTTTTTAGAACGCTTTGATCTTGAGTTACGGTTGTGAGTCAGCCTTTGTCCACTTAGTAAAAGTGAACAAAGGCTGGGGTCATACCCATAAGATTCAAAGTTTTTATGTTAATCGTTATTACAATTTAGGATGCTTCCAATGGCAGATTACAAGTCCACTTTAAATCTTCCTGAGACCGCATTCCCGATGCGTGGCGACTTAGCCAAGCGTGAGCCTCAGATGCTCAAGAACTGGGAAGAGCAGGATCTGTATAACAAGATTCGTAAGTCACGTGAGAACTGCGACACTTTCATTCTCCACGACGGCCCTCCATATGCCAACGGTAATATCCACATTGGCCACGCGATTAACAAGACTTTAAAAGACATTATTATTAAGGCCAAGACTCTTTCTGGCTTTGACTCACCTTATGTGCCTGGATGGGACTGCCACGGCCTGCCTATTGAGTTAAAGGTAGAAGGCGAAGTTGGCAAGCCAGGCGAAAAGATCGACGCAGCTCAGTTCCGTGAGGAGTGCCGTAAGTACGCTCATCGCCAAATCGACGCTCAAAAGAAAGACTTCAAGCGTTTAGGTATCTTTGGTGATTGGGACAATCCATACCTCACCATGAACTTCGATACCGAAGCTAACATTATCCGTGCTCTGGGTAAGGTTATTGAAAATGGTCACTTCATCTTAGGTTACAAGCCAGTTTACTGGTGTATGGACTGTCAGTCTGCTTTAGCTGAGGCTGAGGTTGAATACTACGACGTAACCTCTGATGCCATCTTCGTGCGCTTCTTAGCTGAGGATAAGGATGCCGTCTTAAAGGCATTTGGTACCGACGCTGGTGAAGGCGACGTAAGCTGCGTAATTTGGACCACCACTCCATGGACCTTACCTGCAAACCGCGCTATCTGCTTAAACGAGGGTCTTGAGTACTCCTTAGTTCAGGTTAAGGGCGAAAAGGCTGGTCGTTACATCATCGCTAGCGAGTTAGTTGAAGGTGTGATGAAGACCATCGGTATTGGCGAGGATGACTACTCTGTATTAGCCGTTTGCGCTGGTGCAGCATTAGAGAACCTGCGTTTCCACCACCCATTCTATGAGCTCACTGTTCCAGTAGTTTTAGGTAACCACGTTACCTTAGAGGCTGGTACTGGCTGCGTTCACACCGCTGGTGGCCACGGTCTTGACGACTACTATGTTTGCATGAAGTACAACCTTGAGATCTTCAACCCAGTAGGTCCAGATGGTTGCTTCCTGCCAAATACCCCTCTGTTTGCCGGCCTGAACGTATTCAAGGCTAACCCAGAGGTTATCAAGGTATTAGTTGAAAAGGGTGCTTTATTAAAGGCTGAGAAGATCACCCACAGCTACCCACACTGCTGGCGTCACAAGACCCCAGTTATCTTCCGTGCTACTCAGCAGTGGTTCATTACCATGGACGGTAATGGTCTGCGTAAGCGTGCACTTGAGGAGATCAAGGGTGTTCGTTGGATTCCTGCATGGGGCCAAAACCGTATTGAGGCAATGGTTACACAGCGTACTGACTGGTGTATTTCACGTCAGCGTACCTGGGGTATGCCATGTGCCGTGTTAGTTAACAAGGAAACTGGCAAGATCCACCCAAGAACTTCTGAGATCATCGAGAAGGTTGCTAAGGAAGTTGAAAAGAAGGGTATTCAGGCTTGGTGGGATCTTAAGGTTGAAGACTTAATTCCTGCTGAAGAGGCTTCTTTATACTACAAGGATCCAAACACCTTAGACGTATGGTTTGACTCTGGCTCAACCCACTTCTCAGTTACCGATCAGCGTCCTGAGTTCCGTGGCAAGACTGCCGATCTCTACCTTGAAGGTTCAGATCAGCACCGTGGCTGGTTCATGTCCTCCTTAATGCTTTCTGTAGCCATGAAGGATAAGGCTCCATACCGTCAGGTTCTTACCCACGGCTTTACCGTGGATGAGAAGGGCCGCAAGATGTCCAAGTCCTTAGGTAACGTTATTGCTCCTCAGGAAATCTGGGACAAGATGGGTGCTGACGTGCTTCGTCTGTGGGTTGCTACTAACGATTACACTGGTGATATCGCTGTTTCTCAGGAAATCTTCAAGCGCTCATCCGATGCTTACCGTCGTATCCGTAACACCATCCGCTTCTTACTGGCAAACTTAAATGGTTTCGATCCAGAGCAGCACATGGTTAAGTTTGAGGACATGGTTGAGCTCGATAAGTGGGCCGTTTCCTTAGCTAAGAAGACCCAGGATAGCATCATTGCTGACTACGACAATTACGATTTCCACCTCGTAATCAAGTCATTAATGAAGTTCTGCTCTATTGAGCTTGGTTCTTTCTACCTCGACATCATTAAGGATCGTCAGTACACCGCTAAGACTGACTCTTTAGCACGTCGTTCATGCCAGAGCGCTCTGTACCTCATCGCTCAGTGCTTAGTACGTTGGATTTCTCCAATCCTTTCTTTCACCGCTCAAGAGGCTTGGGAAGCACTGCCTGGCAAGCATGACGAGTACGTCTTTACTGCCACTTGGTTTGAAGATGAGAACTTAAAGACCTTAGATGAGTCTTCTAAGTTCAACTCAGCATACTGGGAGCGTATCTTAGCTCTGCGTGACGAAGTTAACCGCGCCATCGAGAAGGTTCGTAACGAAGGTGTCGTTGGTGGTTCTTTAGAGGCTGAAGTTAAGATCTACGCTAAGGGCCAGGCTGCTGAAGACCTTAAGGCCTTAGGTGAAGAGTTACGCTTTGTGCTCATTACCTCCAAGGTAACCGTAGTTGAAGAGGATGCTCCAGAGGGTGCATTCAGTGCTGATGTTAACTCACAGAAGGTTGCATTCGTGGTTACTAAGTCAGGTGCTGCTAAGTGTGAGCGTTGCTGGCACTATGAGGAAGGTGTTGGTTCTAATGCCGAGCACCCAACCCTCTGCCCACGCTGCATTGAGAACATCCTGCGCTTTGGTGAGAAGCGTCTGTTCGCTTAATTACAATATAGCTAAACAAGCAGCTTAACCTCATGTTTTGCTGCCGCGTTTAGAGGAGGCTTGACCTCAAAAGGGAGGCCACACTTAAGAATGATTCTTTAGTGTGGCCTCTTTTTTTGCTGTTTGCTATCATGGCAGCCATTCATTAGTAATTAAGCTAGTGAGACCTTATTAACTTTCTGTATAGCGAAGCATAGTTGTGTCAAAACATTCTCAGGCGATCTTCTCTAATCGAAGAGCGCGTAATGGTTCTGTATTCTTATTACTCAGTGTTGTAGTGATCATCCTCGATCAGATCACTAAGTATCTAACTGTAGAGAACATCGCATATAACACCCGTGGTATTGAGATCCTGCCGTTTTTTAATCTCGTGCATGTCTATAACTACGGTGCAGCCTTTAGCATGTTTGCCTCTTGGGGTGGCGCACAGCGCTACTTCCTCTCTGGCATTGCCATTGTGATGACCTTAGTGTTCTTAGTCGTGCTCCTACGCACTAAAGCAACTGCTAAGTGGCATTGCGTATCCTATGCTCTGTTTATTGGTGGCGCGATTGGTAATCTTATCGACCGTCTCATGCATGGCTACGTTATCGATTTTTTACTTTTCTATCTGCAAGATAGCGATGGCAATATCACTTGGGCATATCCAGCTTTCAACGTAGCTGACATCGCCGTAGTCTGTGGTGCTGTATTGATGGTAATTCTGGCGATCTTTACTAAAGAGCCCAAAAAATAGTCACCAACGCTAAAGCAGCAAAGCGATATTCAGCAACGCTAAAGCAGCAAAACGATATTTTGCAATGCTAAAGCAGCAAAGCGATATTCAGCAATGCTAAAGCAGCAAAGCGATATTTAACAACGCTAAGCACTCTCGTCACGCTAACTTATCGCTAGCGACATACGAGCAAGAAATAAAGAGGCTAGGTTTAACACCTGGCCTTTTTTTATTGTTGCCACCAAGCCTTTTGAAGACGCATAAATTTAGCCAATTAAGACATGCTGCTAGCAAAATTGAAAACACCTTATTTGAGGTGCACGTATTTATTTTTATGACACTATCTTTCATATAGAGCGCTTAACTCTTTACTTAAGAGGCTCATTGTTTTAGCCTTTTATGGCTACTTTTAGAGAGCAGCTAAAAGTTTATCTGGTAGCCATTGTCATCACAGGTCTGCGCTGCTGATTTTGGCATTAGCAGACTTGCTTGTAACGTTAGGGGTTTTTTGTGAGCTTTAAGATTTTACTGGCTAGAACACGCGGTTTCTGTGCAGGTGTTGAGCGTGCTATCAATGTGGTTAACAAGGCACTTGAAAAGTACGGTACTCAAAAGGTTTATGTGCTGCATGAAGTAGTACATAACAAGCACGTCGTAGCAGATTTAGCATCGCGTGGTGCTCACTTTGTCGATCACCTCTCTGAGATCCCAAATCCTGAAGATAAGGTTGTGATCTTCTCTGCTCACGGTGTGGGTATTAAGACTGTCAATGCCGCTGAGGCATTAAAGCTCGTAGTGATTGATGCTACTTGCCCATTAGTAAATCGTGTACATTTCAAGGTTGCCAAGGCCGCTGAGCAGGATAAGGAAGTTATTATCATTGGTCACGACGGTCACCAAGAAGTGCTTGGAACCGTTGGTCAGTACCAGGGCGATGATAGTAAGGTGCATGTGATCTTGACACCTGATGATGTCTCTAAGCTCAAGTTATCATCTGACAAGGCTGTATTTGCCACTCAGACTACCTTATCTATCGATGAGACTGCTTTAACTGTAACTGCGCTTAAAGAGAAGTTCCCATTTATTGAAGGACCAAAGCGCGACGACACCTGCTTTGCTACTCAGCATCGCCAGGCCGCAGTTAAGACCTTAGCTGAGAAGTGCGATTTAGTAATCGTGGCTGGCTCTGAAAACAGCTCCAACTCCAAGCGTCTGAGCGAAGTTGCTCTTAGCATGGGCGTACGATCTTTCTTAATTGATGATTGCTCCAACATTACCGACGAAATGATCGCTGGTGCAACTCGCATTGGTATTACTGCAGGTGCTTCTGTACCTGAGCATATTGTTACTGAGATCATCGCCTTCTTAAAGAGCAAGGGTGGCGAGGATGAAGTTGAGCTCGTGGGTGATGAGCAAATCCACCGCGTGTTCCCGCTTCCAGACGGCATCTAATGGATTTGAACACTTGATACAGCATCAGACTAGCACTGCATCAAGTTACTTTTACTCGTCTGAAACAAGGCCATCATTGATGGCCTTTTTTAACTCTATCATTGCTAGACAATTTCCCACGCACTATCGTATGCGACTCAAGCGATCAAGTGCGGCGCGAGAGGTCGTGTGTGCCACGAGCGAGCGTATGCGCACTCACTTAAGAGGCTTAGCATGAGTGCTAATGTCAAGGTCTCCAAATTCACGTTCGCTTGGCAATGCCATGCAGCTGCGTTTCATCGTATGAATGTAGCAAGCTAGCAGATGAATATAGGTATTGAGTGGGGATAGGCGCTCATTTGTGGCATATCTTTGCGCTTTACAGTACAATAAGTGGCTTTTTACGGTGCCTTTGGGTACCACGGATTTTAATCATTCACTTAGTTATGGGATGTTATAAGGCTCTTGGCGCTAGCTGCCATTCCTTGTTCCTGTAGGCTTAGAGTGAAGAGACGGTTTGGGCTATGGCTGACAAAAACTTTTTGCAAGAGGTCTCTAAGAGACGTACTTTTGCCATTATTTCCCACCCGGATGCGGGTAAAACAACCATTACTGAGAAGGTGCTCTTATTCGGTAGCGTAATTCAGCGTGCCGGTGAAGTTAAGGGTCGTGGCTCAACAGGTTCGTTTGCCAAGTCAGACTGGATGGCCATGGAAAAAGAGCGTGGCATCTCCGTCTCCACTTCCGTAATGCAGTTCCCATACAACGGCTGTATTGTTAACCTCTTAGATACACCAGGCCACGAAGACTTCTCTGAAGATACTTATCGTGTGCTTACTGCAGTTGACTCCTGCTTAATGGTGATCGACGCAGCTAAGGGTGTTGAGGATCGTACTCGTAAGCTTATGGAAGTTACCCGTCTGCGCGATACTCCGATCTTAACCTTCATGAACAAGCTCGATCGTGAGACTCGTAATCCATTAGAGCTTTTAGATGAAGTTGAGTCTGAGCTTAAGATCCTGTGCGCACCAGTTACTTGGCCTATTGGTTCTGGTAAGTCATTTAAGGGTATTTACCACATCCTGCGTGATGAGGTTATTCTCTATCAATCAGGTCAGGGCTTCCACATTCAAGAGCGTCGTACTATCAAGGGCATTGATAATCCTGAGGTCGATGCTGCAGTGGGTGAGGATTTCGCTAAAGAACTGCGTGAGAGCATGGAGCTTATCTCCATGGCCTCAAATAGCTTTGATTTAGAGGCTTTCTTAGCAGGTGAACTCACTCCTGTATTCTTCGGTACTGCTTTAGGTAACTTCGGTGTTGATTGCATGCTCGACGGTTTAACCGAGTGGGCTCCAACTCCACTGTCACGCAAGGCAGATAGCCGTGAGGTTAAGGCTCAAGAAGAGAAACTGTCAGGCTTTATCTTTAAGATTCAGGCCAATATGGATCCTAAGCACCGTGACCGTATTGCGTTCATGCGCTTAGTATCTGGTGAGTATCGCAAGGGCATGAAGATGCGTCATGTACGTATCGGTCGTGATGTGCAGATCTCTGATGCTGTTACCTTCCTTGCTGGTGAGCGTGATATTGCCTCTGAGGCTGTTGCTGGTGACATTATCGGTATTCATAACCACGGTACTATTCAGATTGGCGATACCTTTACTGAGGGTGAAGAGCTTCACTTTAGCGGTATTCCAAACTTTGCTCCTGAACTGTTTAGACGTATTCGTCTGCGCGATCCGCTCAAGCAAAAGCAGCTTTTAAAGGGCTTAGTACAGTTATCTGAGGAAGGTGCCGTACAGGTATTCCGTCCACTCATTAACAACGACCTCATTGTAGGCGCTGTCGGTGTACTGCAGTTTGACGTGGTGGTATCTCGTCTTAAGAATGAGTACAACGTTGATGCTGGCTATGAGAACGTAGCTGTTACTACCGCTCGCTGGATTAGCTCTGATGACAATAAGGCCTTAGAAGAGTTCAAAGATAAGGTTCCAACCTACTTAGCATTAGACGGTGGTGATAACCTCACTTACCTTGCTACATCAGGTGTTAACCTCAATCTTGCGATGGAGCGTTATCCAAAGATTCGCTTTGCCGCAACTCGCGAGCACTAATACAAAGGACTTAACCTAGGGGCGTCACTCGAAAAGGACTTAACCTAGGGGCGTCACTCAAAAAAAGAGCTTAATCTACTAGCGTCACTCGAAAAGGACTTAACCTACAGGCGTCACTCGAAAAAGGACTTAACCTACGAGCGCCACTCAGATATGGACTCAAATTATGAGGCCTCATTAAGATAATGAACGTAGTGGCGCTTAGTAGAAGACTTTTTGACGCTCTGATATATCAGGCTTTAGTGAAATAAGTTCCAACAGACAGAACTATTTTGGTGCATAACTCTAGACTATGTTTGTAATCTAGATTTTCTGTAAATTAAGTTGGCAGAATTTATTTTTTGGTATATCTAGCTGTCAAAGCACATGCAATATCAAAATGGCTATTTGCGTATGTAAGTTTTGATGTCTTCGATAACTCTAGATGCCATATTTACCCCGTTTGCCTGTATCTAGGCAACGGGGTTTTTGTTTTTTAAGTCTTAGCAAAACGCCATAATCAAGATAAGTATCTTATTGCTGATGTGCCATTATACGAAAGCTGTCAACATTTACGTTTGAGTAAAGTGCTACAATCGATCTTAGTTTTATATAAAAACTACATTAAGTTTGTTATCGATTACATCAGTTGTTACAAGTAACCATGACACCATCATTTTTTGTAGCAGTTGGTGGGCTTAATATGCACGTCGCTTTGAGTCTAATTTCAAGCTGACATATTAGTGATGAGCTAGAGCAAGGTTAGCTCAGGCACTGCCCCTGGCACTTAACACCGGGTGATTTTGAGCACAACAGCTTAAATGTGCATGCTTTGCTGCATAGAGATTGCATTTAGTTTTCATAGTGCAAAGTTACTGTACTCAGCAAGTCTAAACGCCATTGTGTGGGCTTGTATAAACCACGCGCTTAGATATATGAGTACTGTAACCATTGCTCAGTGCCACAGTATGCACGCTGCAGCTTCTGCTTGTTAGAACGATTTTGTAGTCGCATTGATTTATAAGTTAAAGGTAGTAGATTGCTCTTGAGCAGCTACTCATAGTTTTCTCTTCTCAAGATACTGAGATCGGTTAAGGAATGCTGTTAGTAGCATTTGCAACGTTGGTTTCATTTCTTAACAGTTTGGATCTTGTCGGCAAGACTTGTTGTTGGCCTACATCAAGTCAGAGAGCGTCAGCACAGATTAAGGTTTTACTATGAAAAGCCGAGTCGTAAAGATATTCATGGTGCGATTTTTCATCGTACTAGTGACTTTATTTTATCTGTATGCAGGATATCTCTATCAGACTATTGAGTCTCGAAAGAACATTGCCCGTACAACTGCTTCTGAGGCCATGCAGCAGTTTGAGATGATTCTTGACGGTCTTATTGAAAAGACCAATATGATCGAAAGCTACATTCACTATCTTGGTGATGATCAGATGCGCATCATGTTCAAGGATCATGAGCCATATACCTTCTACAAAGAGTTCAACATGCTCTCTGCCATGTTGTACGACTCTGCAGCGATCAAAGCTTTTCAAATTGCGCCAAATGGCGTCGTTACTTTTTGCTACCCAATAGACGGTAATGAGGAAGTAATCGGCTATGACATTTTGCATGATGAGGCCTTAGGCGATGGACCACAGCTATCCGTTAGTGCTGGCCTTTTGGATATTGATGGCCCAGTTGCGTTAAGACAAGGTGGCACCGGTCTTATCGTGCGTAATCCTGTCTTCTATAAAAACGGTGAGTTCTGGGGCTTTGCCACCATTGTGCTGTCTTTACCTGATGTTATTGAACCTTTTGGCTTTAATGATCTTGCACGTAAAGGCTATCAGTTTATTTTGGAGGTGGAGTCTGATAAGCGCCATGAGGTAATTGCTGACAATATCGATAAAGATAAGCTAGATGATGCCGTCGAAGTAACTAAAATGATTGCTGGACGTAAGGCAACTTTACGTCTTGCTCCAGATAGCAGCTGGTTTGTCCTATCTAAAGCTTGGTACCAAATTGCTTTCTTCTTGGTGCTCTCTTTATTTATTTCTTATCTGTTAACCCGTAACAAGGTTTCCTCATTGCGCATTGTTGAGGCTTTAGAGAACGAGAAGAATCTAAGAAAGATCACCGCACAAGCTTACCATGAGGCAGAGCAAGCTAATACAGCTAAATCAGACTTCTTAAGTGCCATGAGTCATGATTTGCGTACTCCAATGAACGCGATCGTGGGTCTGTGTATTTTGCTTGAGCGCGAGGCTAATAATCCGCAAAAAGTACTAGATTATGTACGTAAGCTTAAAGGCTCATCGCATCATTTACTTGGCCTTATCAATGACATCTTAGATATGTCAAAAATTGAAAGCGGTAAGGTCGCTTTAAATGTACGTGAGTTCTCGATCGCTACTTTAATTGACAACATTAATAATATTGTTAGACCTCAAGCTAATGATCGCGAGCAAGTCTTTGAGATCTTTGTCGAGGGCATTGAGCATGAGTTCCTCATTGCCGATGATCTACGCTTAAATCAGATTATTTTAAATCTCTTATCTAACGCCATTAAGTACACTCATAATGGTGGCCGTATCTCGCTTAAGGTAACTGAGCATAAGATGCGTTCTCCATCCATTGCCATGTTCGAGTTTGAAATTACCGATAATGGTATGGGTATGTCTCAAGAGTTCTTAAAGCATGTCTTTGAGCCTTTCGTGCGATCTAAGGATGTTCAGGGAACTGCAATTCAAGGTACAGGATTGGGTATGGCAATTACCCACAATCTCATCAAGTTGATGGGCGGTACCGTTGAGATTCACTCAGCTGTTGGTGAGGGTACGAGAGTTAATGTCCGACTGCCAATGAAGGTTAGAATCGAAGCATTACATGACTCGATCTTCTTTAAGCAGCTGGGCATTCAAAATATCCTTTTAATCGATGATGATGCCGATGCTGGCTCCTCAGTCACAACCATTATGGCTGAGGCTGGTGTAAAGGTCGTTCATGCTTTTAATGAACAAGAAGCCTTTGAAAAACTCAAAGCAGCCAAAGCCAAAGGCGAGGATATTAACCTCATTCTGCTCGATTTAAAGCTAGGAGAGCAAAATGGCATTGATGTAGCTAAGGCTCTTAAAGACAGTGAGTTTAGCGACATCTTAGTCATTTTACTTACTGCATTTGATTACGATGATGTAGAGCTTGATGCTATTGAAAATGGCGTGGCGGGATTCATCCGTAAGCCATTGTTCTTAAGCAACTTAAAGCCAACACTTGAGAGTATCTACGGTCATAAGAGTTCCGATAGCTCGAGCGAGTGCGAGTGTTGTTTTAAGGGCTTACATATACTTGCAGCTGAGGATAATGAGCTCAACTCAGAGATCTTGATAGATATTCTAAGCATGCAGGGTGCAACTTGCGACGTATGCGTCAATGGTAAGGAGATCGCCGAAAAGTTTGAGACCACTAATCCTGGTGATTACGATCTCATCTTAATGGATGTGCAAATGCCTGTGCTCAATGGCCTTGAAGCAACAAAGTTAATCCGTGCCTCAAGCCGGCCACATGCTAAGACCATTCCAATCATCGCCATGACTGCCAACGCATTCTCTGATGATATCAAGGCATCCATTGATGCAGGTATGAACTACCACATCTCTAAGCCAATCGATATTAAGGTGCTTGAACAGACCATTCGCAAGCTTAATCTACGTCCTCGCGCTGCCGCTTCAGCACCAAATGCTAACGCAGCAGCCGTTGCAACAGCAGACACAAATGCATCAACCGTCGCTGTCGCAGCAGATGCCAATGCCGCTGCTGCGTCCGGTGATGCCGCAGTCAATGCGTCTGCCGCTGCCAGCGCACAAGCAGTATCACTAGATGCAGAGTCTGTTGCTGCTGCTGCAGAAAATGTTGTAACTCCAAGCAATGCTACTGAAGGTGAAGCTACTTCAGGCGCAGACAATCAGGGCGCTAAGTAGATAGGCCCATTCTATCTTTATGCTTATGTAGAGCAAGGGCACGTTCCTAGCTCTATGTAAGTCCATCCTGTTAAGCCACAGTGCAGCCATCGCAGTTGTACAGTGGAATCAATCTAGTCGTACTTTAATGTCACAACGCTGTTTCAATAAGCAAGATACGCATTGCCATCTGCTCTTAGGTCTTAAAGAACTTGATCTTAGTGCTCATTCACGTCTAAAGTGCGCACAAGAAGCTATTGATGCAGCAGCTCAAGATCAAAACTTGCCTCAAGTGCTCAGCACAGATGAACTTGCTAGCGATGCTATTTCAAGGCGAATTAACTCCTTTCTTAAGAGCGATATAGATTGCTTTTATTGCTTTAGTACTTGTTATAAAGATGCCAAAGCCTGTTATGAGGTGCTTGAATACTATAGTGAGAAAATAGAAACAGCCAATAAAACCATCTATTTAGGCCTAGGGCTGCATCCTTTTAACGTAAGCTCTGAGTACATGATTGAGCTTAATGCATTAGAGATCTTAATTGAGCGTATCCAAAATCATAGGCCAGATATAATGCCAGTGCTTGGCGAGGTAGGCCTTGATAAACGTATTGAAGTGCCATTGCAGCTGCAGCTTAAATTCCTTAAGGACTTTATTGCCAAGACTCAAGACTACAAAAAGCCGTACTCTTTTCATTGTGTGCGGGCGCAAAATGAATTAGATGCTTTGATCTCAAGCTTTGGTAAAGACGCTCTTGAGGTCATTATTCATGGCTTTAATGGCTCTTATGGGGCAGCCATGTCATGCCTTAACAAAGGCTATAAACTTGGTCTAGGCAGTAGTCTGTTAGCCGGGCAAAACGCATCTAAATTTGCCAAGATCATTAAGGATGCTCACATAGAAGGCCTACAAAACACGCATCTGCTATTAGAGTCAGACTTTGATGGCAGCAAGACTCAAGATTACGATGCCACCCTCCTAACTAAGATTGAGCACCAACTACAAAGCCTAACTAATATCTAAGATCGAGCTCTTAGTACAAAGTCTAATGGGTAATTAAGTTGCCACTCTTAGCTTCACTCACAGTATGAACCATGACAAAGCTCATGCTTCAGTCTAAGCAACATCAAGGCTCATACTCTATGTTCTGCTTATGCAGCGTCGGCATAAGGATTGCACGTTAAACTTCGCTGTTAATTGCCTTAAATAAGGCGTTAGTACCTAAGATAGTCTCTAGATAAGTGCTTGAGATAGGAGAGAGAAATGGCCTTATATGTGAATACCAATGTGAGCTCGCTTAATGCACAGCGCAAGCTCGCTAATGCTACTCTGGCGCTTAATACCTCTTTCCAGCGACTCTCCTCAGGTCTTCGTATCAACAGTGCTAAGGACGATGCTGCTGGTCTGCAGATCGCCAATCGTCTCACATCCCAAATCAATGGACTTATACAAGGCAACCGTAACGCTAATGACGGTATTGCTCTATGTCAGACTATTGAAGGAGCATTAGACGAAACCACCAACATGATGCAGCGTATCCGTACTCTTGCGGTACAGGCTGCTAACGGTACTAACACAGCAAAAGATCGTCAGGCTCTCCAAGAAGAAGTTAAGTCCCTGTCTCACGAAATCACCCGTATTGCCCAAAAGACTACCTTTGCAGGCGCATCCGTGCTCGATGGCGGTACTGCTCCTAATAACCTCATGCGTCAAGTTGCCGGTACTCAAGGTAATAATGCTAAATATGAGTACTTCTTTCAGGTAGGCGCGAACGCCAACGATGAGCTCACCTTAGAGTGCGGTGCTTTTACCATGCCTGGTATCATGGCGATGGTTAACGCAGGTAGAGCGCAGAATGATCAGATGAAAATTGGCAATACTGAGGTTGATGCAGGTAAAAATGACCATTTTGGTTTAGCAAAAAGTGCTGCTAATGCCGCTGTATCAACTGCATATTGGGTGGTATCTACTCCATCAGCTGCGCAGAATACCTTAAAGTTTATTGATGAGTTTATTGCAGCAGTTGATTCTAAGCGAGCAGCGCTTGGTGCTTTGCAAAACCATAGCTGCGACATCTTAGCTGCTTAAAATAACCCGAATAGTGTAATATTTTTATACGTATTATAACTTCTATC
>NZ_AXWV01000070.1 GCF_000482845.1 Anaerobiospirillum succiniciproducens DSM 6400 | reverse complement strand
AGCTAATCCCACTTGGGCTCATCTGATAGCAACCGAAGTCTTTCCCCCGAAGGGAGTATGCGGTATTAGCAGTCGTTTCCAACTGTTGTCCCCCACTACCAGGCAGATTCCCAAGCCTTACTCACCCGTCCGCCACTCGTCAGCCAAAGAGCAAGCTCTCTGCTGTTACCGTTCGACTTGCATGTATTAGGCCTGCCGCCAGCGTTCAATCTGAGCCATGATCAAACTCTTCACTTTAATGATTCGTTTGAAGTTGTAGCTTTAAACTAAGCTACTAAGTATGTTGGCTAAACTCAAAGTCCTTAACTAAGAACTCACACAGATTGTCTGTACCTAAATTTTTAAAGAACTACAAAGCGCTTGGCTTTGCTTTTTTGTTTCGCTGCATCGCTTAGTGCGTTACAGCGAGGACGTATTTTAATGATTTGAACTCACGCGTCAACAACTTTTTTAATCTTTTTTACAGATTCTTCAAAACTTTTTAACAAAACCCAGTATACATGCGGTTTGTGACCTTAAAATTTTTTCAAACTTTTTGATTCACTCAGCACTTTTTGATTGCATTAATACCATTTTTAATCAAATTGACGTGATCTTGGTGTCTAAAACTCACTGCAAACTGATTGTTATAAGACCCTATTTTCATGCATTCATAACAAAATGAACACGATTTCATTTGATTAAATACTGAATGTGACGATCTATAAGCCATCAGTTATGCATAACAAGCTTCTTGCTTCAATAAACGAACAATAAGACTAAATGCATTCATGTCTTTTCTGCATGAATTGAAAAAGGGCTGTGCAGATAAATCTGCACAGCCCTTTTTAATTAATACAAGCCTAAGATTGTTGTATCGCGGATATCTACATTAAAGGCACCGCTACAAGCTTATCGAGTCTAGCTTGGATCTTTTACCTCATATACAAGCTTTTACCCTTGTGATGAAGTCTTACCCCCTTGTAGCTGATCACCTTGAGCTTGACCATTTAATGGAGCAGCTTGACTGGCTGGTGTTGCTTTTTGTTGAGCTGAAGCAGTACGGTAGCGAACTGACTGGCAAACTAATTTGCCCTCATCATTAATATCGATACTGTACTTAACACCTGGCTGCATGTGTCCTGCAAGAATCATCTTAGACATTGGATCTTCTACACGGCTTTGAATTGCGCGACGCAGTGGACGAGCACCAAATACAGGGTCAAAACCAACATCAGCAACGTAATCATACAGATGCTCAGCAAAATCCACCTCTAAGTTTACGTCCTTCAAACGTTTGATAAGAGAATTCATCTGAATCTTAGCAATCTGACGAATGTTCTCGTGAGAGAGTGGATGGAAGACTAAGGTCTCATCAATACGATTTAAGAACTCAGGCTTAAAGTTTTTCTCTAGGATAGAGAAGATCTTTTCCTTGATCTGTTCATATGAACTTTTACCATTCTCCTCTTGAATCATTGAAGAGCCAAGGTTGGAAGTCATAATGATTACAGTGTTCTTAAAGTCGATAGTTCTACCTTGGCTATCAGTTAATCGTCCATCGTCTAATACTTGTAATAAAGTATTGAACACATCTGGGTGAGCCTTTTCAATTTCATCGAGCAGTACCACAGAATAAGGACGACGACGAACAGCCTCAGTTAGCTGACCACCTTGCTCATAACCAACATATCCAGGAGGGGCACCAATTAAACGTGCCACATTGTGCTTCTCCATATACTCAGACATGTCAAGACGCACCATAGCATGGACATCATCGAATAAGAACTTAGCTACTGCTTTACACAGCTCAGTCTTACCAACACCGGTTGGACCTAAGAACAAGAATGAGCCAATTGGACGGTTAGGATCTGACAGTCCTGCACGGCTACGGCGAATAGCTGAAGCGACAGCACGAACAGCCTCTTCCTGTCCAATTACACTCTTATGAAGGTTCTCCTCCATTCGCAACAGCTTAGCTCTCTCACCCTCCATCATCTTGGACACAGGAATACCTGTTGCGCGTGATACAACCTCAGCGATTTCGTTATCAGTTACCTTATTTTTGAGGAGCTCAGTCTTTACTCCCTCAGCCTTAGAGCTGTTAGAGATCTTTTGCTCAAGCTGTGGAATAGTGCCGTATTGCAGCTCACTCATACGAGCAAGATCACCATTACGACGAGCCACATCAAACTCATGACGAGCTAAATCCAATTGCTCCTTGAATTTCTGAGTTCCCTCTAATAAGAGCTTCTCATTCTTCCAAATACCATCTAAACGCTGGTACTCAGTCTCAGCCTTGTTAATATCAGCATCGATTACGGCAAGACGCTTTTTAGAGGCTTCATCGGTCTCTTTGGCAACGGCCTGTCGCTCCATCTTAAGCTGAATCAGCTTGTGATCTAATTTATCTAAAGGCTCTGGCTTAGAGTCAATCTGCAGACGAATACTTGCTGCAGCCTCATCAATAAGATCAATAGCCTTATCTGGCAGCTGACGATCTGAAATATAACGATGAGATAAAGTTGCAGCCGCTACGATAGCAGGATCGGTAATTTGCACATGGTGATGCAACTCATAACGCTCTTTAAGACCGCGCAAGATAGCAATGGTGCTTTCAACGCTAGGCTCTTCTACCAATACCTTTTGGAAACGACGCTCTAAAGCGGCGTCTTTTTCAATAAACTCTCGATACTCATCTAAGGTAGTAGCACCAACACAATGAAGCTCGCCACGAGCAAGGGCAGGTTTGAGCATATTGCCCGCATCCATAGCGCCATCACTCTTACCAGCACCAACCATAGTATGAAGCTCATCGATAAAGAGAATTACCTTACCGCCTTGCTTAGCTAAATCGTTGAGTACACCCTTTAAACGCTCTTCAAACTCACCACGGTACTTAGCACCAGCGATCAGTGCGCCAAGATCTAAAGAGAGCACACGCTTGTTACGCAGTCCCTCTGGAACTTCTCCTTTAACAATACGTTGTGCCAGTCCTTCGACAATTGCGGTCTTACCTACGCCAGGTTCACCAATGAGCACAGGATTGTTTTTAGTACGACGCTGCAGAACTTGTAAGGTACGACGAATTTCATCGTCACGACCAATTACTGGATCTAATTTGCCCTGCTCTGCACGTGCAGTTAAATCAATAGTGTACTTCTCTAATGCACCACGTGTGGTTTCAGCATTCTCATCGTCGATGTTGCTTCCAGCACGTACTGTCTCAAATGCACTTTGCAGCTTCTCTTTGTTTAAATTGCACTTTTCGAGAATGCGCTTTAAGTCATTCTCGGTTTCCATTGCTGCAATGACGAATATTTCTGAAGAGATGAAAGAATCTTTATTCTTCTGTGCTAGCTTGTCGCACAGATTGAGCATCTTGCCTGTTTGAGGGGACAGCTGTAAATCGCCGCCTACACCCTGTACACGAGGAAGATTATTGATTGCCTGATCTAACAGGATCTTTACAGCCTGTGGATCGGAGCCAGCTAATGTCAGCAGTGGACGAATCGAGCCGTCTTCCTGGTTAACCAGAGCAGACATGATATGTACTGGCTCAATAAACTGATTGTCGTGACCAACTGCTAACGATTGTGCGTCAGATAAAGCTTCTTGAAACTTTACAGTAAAACGCTCCAAACGCATATCGTTCCTCCGAATGTTAGTAAATCATCAGGACAAGAACAACATACCCACCGTTTCCACTAAATTGATCCTGTGCGAACTAAACTTGCTTATATAAACAGCAAGTTTCAGTCTTTAGCACTTTGTTCAATGTTAAACGCAGCAGAGATTGTCACTGCTATTAATATTGCTCTTTCCTACACTTAAATATGTGGGGATTGAGTAACCATTTTTAAAGGGCTAAAGCGTAAAAAAATATTTGCCAAACCATATATAGCTATCCTTAGCATACATATGGCTTTTTAAGACGGCTAATCTCAGAAGATATAAAAACACACCTACAGTTTTTTGCCACCCCACCCATACCTTGCCTATGGCAGATGAGTTTCATGTAAGCTTTTAACACAGCCTAATTGATGGCTCTGGCAATAAGTTAATTATGCTTGCAACTGAATAAAGAGCGAACAGCTAGCGCCTTTTGATAGATGGATGGTGCCTTTATTTTTAGATTACTCTGAAGCTTTAGCATTCAACCTTAACTATCAAAAAAGCCACCTCGCTACAAGGCTTGGCAAGAGGATGTAATGCAGGTCGAAAATGATCTGATACTCAGCGACTAATTTAGACAGATAATGGATGCCATGCGACCCGTAACTTTCTCTTTACGATAAGAGTAGAACACTTTACTTTGCATATAAGTGTCGCAGTGGCCACCAAAAGGTCTTGAAGTTACGCCATGGCTTTCAAGCTCGATAATGGCTAACTTGTAGATATCACATAAGTACTTTGGCCCGCCAAGCTCAGTCTTTACTCCGTCACGGAGAACAAAAGCTTGTGAATGTGCAGGATTCTTGGCCTCAAAGATCGCTTTAACCTCAGGACCTACTTCAAAGGAGGATGGACCAATAGCTGGTCCTAAATAAGGAACAATGGTGCTTAGCTCAGCGCCTAGCGACTCCATAACATCAATGGCATTACCAATAATATTGCGCTCTATGCCCTTCCAGCCACAATGAATTGCTGCAACTACATCATTGCGCTCATCGCATAACAAAAGCGGCAAGCAATCTGCTGTCATTACGGCCAAAGCCGTCTTTTTAAGCTTGGTAACTAGGCCGTCACAGTTGAAGATCGGAGTATCTAAATTAGACTCATCAACAATGGTCACATCTGATGAATGAGTCTGCTCCATAAAGCACAGGCGTTCAAACCCAAAATCAGCTTTAACTAGTGCTCTATTTTGCATCACCTGCTCGTTATCATCACCCACATGATGCGCTAGGTTAAAACTATCATATGGAGCAACACTATTGCCTCCAAGCCTAGTGGTATAAAAAGCGGTTACATCATTGTTAAAGCAGTCGATCACCATGTAACGCTCTTTCACAAGGCAGCTTTTAACTTTATCTGTTAATGCCTTGAGATCATAGCGACTGCTATTAGCATTTATATTCAGCTCTGACATGATGATCTCCTGATTTTCTTAACCGTGACATGCTTAACTCACCTGAAACAAAAGTGTCTTTTCGATGATACTCATTAGTATGAACATAATTATCTTGAATGCGCATACTACACATTTAAGCAACTAGAGCTGTTGACCTAACTCTAGTTGTGATCATTTGATTAAGTCTTATCTACGTCTATTCAATTGAGCTAATGCAAAATAAGCGCAACTTATACACCTTAAATGATGCCGTTGGCCTCATAGTCCTCACGGAGCAGATCTAACAAATGGGTCATCTCCTGAGGAAGAGGGGCATCAAAGCCAATGATCTCTTTGGTGACGGGATGCTCAAACTCAATGTGGCTTGCGTGCAATGCCTGATGACGGTAATTGTTTAATGCCTCATCGAGCTCTAAAGAAGCGCCGGCAATATGCTTAATACGACGACCACCATATTGAGTATCACCAAGTAAAGGATGGTGTAAGGATGCCATATGGACACGGATCTGATGAGTACGGCCAGTCTCAAGACGTAACTTTAATCTTGTATGGGCACGGAAGCGCTCCATAACACGATAGTGGGTTACTGCCTCACGGCCCATGCCTTCTGGCATAACTGCCATGCGTGTACGCATATTCATATCACGGCCAATTGGAGCATCGACGGTGCCACCTGCAGTTAACTCGCCTTCAACAATAGCCTCGTACTCTCTAACTACTAAGTGCTTAGCAATAGCCTTAGAAAGATGATGTTGTGCTACTTGAGTTAACGCAATAACCATGAGACCAGAAGTGTCTTTATCAAGACGATGCACAATACCTGCTCGTGGCAGTGTAGCTGTTTGAGGGAAATGATAGAGCATGGCATTCATGACGGTACCATTCTTAATGCCAGCACCTGGATGAACCACGAAATTGATTGGCTTGTTGATAACAATCAAATCATCGTCCTGATAAACAATGTTCAGTGGCAGATCCTCTGGTAGAGCATCGAGACTTTCTGGCTCTTTCATTAGAACAGTGATCTCTTGGCCGGCAGAGAGCTTAATACTTGGCTTAGTCTCAACCTTACCATCAACGCTCACTCGTCCCTCATCAATAAGAGTACGTAAGGCGCTACGTGAATGGTTTTCAATCATGCCGCCTAAAACAGCGTCTAATCGAACACCATGGAACTCGTCAGTAACTTGCAGCTTAATCTCTTCGCTCATCTTCTCACCAGCTAACGCCTCAAGAGAGGCAATAATTAAATCTTAAACTATAAAAATTCATTTATAGCTTAGTTCCCTGAGATCTTATCTGCAGGGTCAACATCTATGCTTGAGCCTTAAACTTAAATAGGCATGAATAAGCCTCTTGTTAGCACCAAAGCAAATGAACACGCACTAAATCCTTGCTTAAGCTAAAAGAGCGATGTTCTTTTAGTTAAGCAAAGCTACCACCCAGGTGCTACCTAGATAGAACAATTAAGCTTGCTTAATTAACGATTCTTAGCAACACCATCATGTACTTATGTTAAATAAGCAGATCTATGCAAATCGTTGCACCGCAATGCGTGCTTAACTTACTCGTAAGATCTTAATGATCGTTAAGATATAGCGTAGATGTTATGTATTAGATATTTGATGCCATGCATTTAGATCACTTTAGATCTAGCTGCATCTCATGTGTCTCATACTCAAATCGAATGCGCTTTATGCACATACTTTGTCAAATCAAGATAAGGTCAGACACTAACCAAAGCCTTGATTGTTCATATAGGTTTCTTGAACTTGAAAAGCTCAAGCTTTTACAAACTTGTGCACATATTAACAAAAAAGCCCCTGTCCTTTCGAGTTTACCTCCAGGACAAGGGCTTTGGCTTTGCTTGTTTGAACTGGTTAATGTAACAAGGTCAGAGCTTTATACCACTGCTAACTTGTTACTCTATCTACTTAATTGAAATCTATACTTGTATCTCTCAATGTATGAAGTCAACTACTAGAATTATCTTGTTTGCGGCAAATTCCGTAGTTTACGGCAGATATATGCTAATCATGAATGACTTACCGATCTTTGGCGATCTTTACGATCTTTAAAAAAGATCACGCTCTCATGCGGCAAGATCAATCACTTTTATAAGTCATATAGCCTATCTAAGATCTTAAGATCGCAGATCTTGCGATCTTATATACAAAAGTCAGGCCGACTTTTAACCAAGATCTCAACAAGCGATCAAATTATACCCTACACAACAAAGAAAAGATCTCCATGCTCACACTGATCTTTACGCACAAAGCCCTTATTTACGCCCCAAAAACACCATACAATCCTATGATCTTTGGCACTCCCCGCGATCTCAACTTTCACTATTCACCGCCACTTTATTAGCCACGATCGCAACAATCTTAAGATCTCAAGAAACCTTACTTAAGATCTCGACTTTCAATATTCACCGCCCCTTTACTAGCCACAATCGCCACAATCTTAACTTCTCAAAAAACCTTACTTAAGATCTCAGCCATTTTTTTTAAGATCTTAAAAAACTTAACAATGGCCTAAAAACGCCATCCTCAGAGTTTGCCAAGGCAGAACATTGCCTCAGCTACAACTAAACAATCTTACATATCGTCAATAACAAAAACAGAAAGATCACCGATCGCCACTTTCGCGACTCATTTCATCAAGATAGCTGGCTATACCTTAAGATCTATGCCTTAAGATCTTCCCCCACCAATAGCCATAATAAGGATAGATTACAGCACTACTATCTATAAGATCTTACAAGGCACTTGACGATTAGGCTGCTGCATAATTGCAATGTGAGCTAACAAACGCTACTCATGTCATGATGAGAAAGGTCACAGTGACTACATATTTCTTAGCACGTATGTCTGAGATCAAACTAATGCTATGAATCTAGTACTCATCTTCAGAAAGCTCACGTTTCATACGCTCAAGAGCTTTAATTGACGATGCAGGAGAAAAACCTCGACGAGTTAGGTAGGCAAGCGCCTTATTACGCTGAGCATAATCTAGTTCGATCATTGAATACTTCTTTACTAGTGCTTCATAAGCAAGATCATCCCAATCAACCTCGGCTATTTGATCTGAGACTAATGAAAGATCAGCCCCTTTTCTCATAGCCTCATAGCGCAGCTTATTAGGTCCATATAAAGCAAATTGCATATGGCGAACGAGCATCTCTGCATAGCGCTCATCACTCTGATAGCCATTTTCCACGCATTTTGTTAAAGCCTCATCTACAGCCTCTTGCGTGTAATGGCGTAAGGCTTTTTGCTCTAACTCACTTTGTGAGTGTTCTCTCTTAGCAAGTAAACCTACCATGTAATTGAGGGCATTAGCTGCACTAGCATCAGGCGCTTTTTCCTTAGCAGATGCTCCTTTTTTAGCGCCATATGATCTTTTCTGCCACATAGTAAATGATCTTCCTTAGGGTAAAACTAAAAAAGAAAGCTGCTCGAACTTCACGCATATAAGCGCTCTATACCCTGTGCAGCTGTTGTTATCATAATACATAAGATAAATACAGCAACGGCAGCCATACCCAAAGCATCAGCAAAATGCTGCAGCTAAGGCTATGACTGCCGTTGAGAAGAATAAGTGCCTTAAAAGCTTTTTAAAATAGCGCTTTATGCTGTTTTAAAAGAGCTCGTGCAAGGCTTGAGAAAGACTACTTTGTACAAGTAATCCGAGGTTTAGCATGACTATGCTTAACCAAGATCTCAAGCTGCTAGAAATAGGCACATTCTTTAAAATTAGAGATCTTCAGGAATCTCGTTAATGAGCTCTTCATCCTCAAGATCAAGAGGTGGTAAATCATCCATATCTGCATCTGGAGATGGCTCTGACTCAGTACCGATCTGCAGATCATCTTCGTAGTCTGAGTTCTCCTTGAAGTGCTTACGAATCTTGGCCTCGAGCTCATCAGCAACTTCTGGGTGCTCATCTAAGTAGCGGATAGCATTTGCCTTACCCTGGCCAATCTTATTGCCATTGTATGCAAACCAAGCACCGGTCTTCTCAACAAATTTGCACTGCACGCCAAGATCTAATAACTCGCCATTCTTGGAAATACCGTAGCCAAAGAGAATCTGGAACATTGCGGTCTTGAATGGAGGAGCAACCTTATTCTTAACAACCTTAACCTTGGTCTCATTACCAATAACAGTCTCTTTCTCCTTAATTGGAGTGGACTTACGGATGTCTAAACGTACAGAAGCGTAATACTTAAGAGCATTACCACCAGTAGTGGTTTCAGGGTTACCAAACATCACACCAATCTTCATACGTAGCTGATTGATGAAGATAACCATACAGTTAGACTGCTTAACAATACCAGTGAGCTTACGTAAAGCCTGAGACATTAAACGAGCCTGCAGACCAACGTGGTTGTCACCCATATCACCTTCAATTTCTGCCTTTGGTACTAAAGCAGCAACAGAGTCAACAACGATAAGGTCAATACCACCAGAACGAACTAAGGTCTCACAAATATCTAAAGCCTGCTCGCCAGTATCTGGCTGAGAAATCAGCACGTCATCGATCTTAACGCCAATCTTACGAGCATAAATTGGGTCAAGAGCATGCTCTGCGTCGATGAAAGCACAGACTAAGCCCTGCTTTTGAGCGCAGGCAATGGTCTCTAAGGTTAAGGTGGTCTTACCTGAAGATTCTGGGCCAAAGATTTCAATAATACGGCCCATTGGCAAACCGCCAACGCCTAATGCCAGATCAAGAGTTAAAGAACCAGTTGATACTGCCTGGATCTCCTCAAGCTCGCCCTGGCCAAAACGCATAATGGCGCCCTTGCCGAACTGACGCTCAATGTGCTCCATTGCAGCCTCAATCGCCTTAAGCTTTTTAGGATCTGCGGTTAAGTTAGAAGCTAATTTGCTGCTTGAAGTAGCACCTGATTCCTTAGCTTTGGTCTTAGTTGCGACTGCCATAAGACATCTTCCTCAATTCGGGTTTCACATATACTGTCAGTAAGTATACTCAGTGACTAAGTGATTGTAAACAGATATTTTAAATTGCGAGTATATTTTTTAAGTGTACTTGTTCATATATAAGCATTTTATTCTTAGCAAATGTAGCTATATATAAAATTGATCTATAGGCCATTGCATGGGAATATAGCTAGTCTTATGAACAGGACGCTTTCATCGCCCGCACTATTAAATGTATATAAAGTATACTTTATATCCTAGCATGTTTAAATTTATATGCTAGTTATATGATGACAACAAAATCATCGTTAAAGTAACTACCTTAGCAGCACAGATTATAAAGCACTACTAAGCACTCATACGCACTGCTGCGATCTTAAAGATAAATTTTGCCCTGTGCTAAGTCAGCAGCACGAACTGCAACATCAGCATACATCTACTCTTATATATCTATATGTGAAATGATAGCTGATAAATTTAACTAGCTTACTATGCTATATCCAGCCTCTTGCAGCGATTTAGAGGCACTTAAAGTAAGTAAGCCATTTAATGCCTCACAAACGGTGCTTTGGCGAACTTGTTCACGATCGCCGTTAAATAGATGTCGTTTTACAAAGCAGTGTTCATCACAGCGACGTTTAAAAGCTATATAAACAGTACCAACAGGCTTTTCTTGAGATCCGCCTGTTGGGCCTGCAATACCTGTTACAGCTACTGCAATATCAGCATCAGATCCCTTAAGTGCACCCTTGACCATCATACATGCCACGATCCCACTCACGGCCCCATAAGAGCCTAATGCCTCTTCACTGACACCAAGCATCTCCATCTTTGCCTTATTAGTGTAGGTAATGAAAGAGCGATCAAACCAAGCTGACGAGCCTGATACTGCTGTTATAGAGGCACTAATAAGTCCACCAGTACAAGACTCTGCAGTTGCAAATACATGCTTATGTAAAGCGTAGTCTTGAGCAAACTGCTCTGCAAGCTTAATAGTATTATCCATCCCTAACCTCTTGTTCGTGAAACTTGTGTACAAGATAGCTCTTAACGCTCTTTTGCTCGTGATACAGCGATCATCGTCAACTACCATCTTATAACTTACAGACATCAATTAGATCTTGTTGCAACAAAACAGTATAAAAAGCGCATTTATCTTAGCGTTTAAGATAATTATCCCACTTTCCGTGCATATTAAAGAATCTGTGACAAAATACACCCCGTCTATTGCTAGTTTGATCTAGTAAGTGAACAACTGCATAGCCAGTAACTAGCTTACTTGAGATAAACAGCAAATATTTCCGCACTTAATTACAAAAGCATAAGTGCGATTTGATTGTTTTAGTTTCTAAGGCGGTAATCATGTCTGATGTTAGCAATGTAGCCTCTTTGACGCCTATGATGCGTCAGTACTTCGAGATCAAGCAACAGTACCCAGACACTTTAGTGTTTTATCGGCTTGGAGACTTTTATGAGCTCTTTCATGACGACGCTAAAGTCATCTCTGACTTATTAGATCTGACTTTAACACGTCGTAATAATGTGCCCATGGCAGGTGTTCCATTCCATGCTGCCGATGGTTACATCGCAAGACTCATAAAGCTTGGTAGATCTGTCGTCATCTGTGAGCAGGTCGGTGACAGAGCCACTACCAAGGGCATGATGGAGCGTAAGGTAAGTCGTATTATCACTCCTGGTACTGTCACCGATGAAGGTATGGTACCTGAGCGTGAAGAGAACATCATTGCCTGCATATTTGAGCAAAAGGGTGTCTTTGGTCTATCACATTTAAACATTAGCTCTGGCAGATTTGTCGCTAGTGAATATCAATCTCTTGCAGATTTAAGTGTAATGCTCTCAAAACTCTCTCCTGCTGAGTTGTTATACCCAGAGCGTTTCACTTACTACAAAGATATTCAAAATATTCTTTGTCGAAAGGCCCTACCACTATGGGACTTTGATTACGACAATGCAGTGACAGCCTTGTGCAAGCAATTTAACACCATGAGTCTTAATGGCTTTGGTGTTGATAAATTACATACCGGTATCTGTGCAGCTGCGGCTTTGATTAACTACGTTAAAAGCACGCAAAACACTAATCTTGAACATGTTAGAGCCATCTCATTAGAAGAGAGCAACTCTCTTGTAATAATTGATAGAGCTGCACGTAAAAACCTTGAGCTTACCGAAAGCCTATCAGGTGAGCTGCGTGGCTCCCTGCTTGGAGTTTTAGATAAAACTTCAACTGCCATGGGTTCACGTCTGCTTAGAAACATGCTGTTAAACCCACTGCGCAATAATACTGAAATTGAAGGCCGTCTAGATTTAGTCGAGGCCTTAGCGCATGCTAACAAACGCTTTGACCTCAGCGAGTTACTCTCCTCTATTGGTGATCTAGAGCGTATCGTAGCTAGAATTGGATTACGCTCAGCAAAACCTCGCGATCTGTCTACCTTACGAGACTCCCTCTCTTTGCTTCCAGAACTAAAAGAACTGCTACGTACCTGCGTACAGCAGACTAGCGATGCAGGCGCACAATCTAGTGAATACGGGAACACTGACAATACCAATGCCACAGCACCATCACCTGCACCTGCACCTGCAGCATCACCAGCATGTGCTGACACCGTATCAGCATCGGACGATGTAACTACCTCAGAAGAGGTTGCACCGGACACTTGCTCAGCAAAAGACACACAACAATCAGATGCAAAGAGCAATAAATATCGTGACATCCTAATCAATAAGGCAGAAATGCTGCCAAAACTAGATGAGGTTTATGAGCTGCTTAAAAAGGCTATTGCCGAAATGCCTGCCTTATTAGTGCGTGATGGCGGTGTGATTGCCTCTGAGTATAGCCCTGAGCTCGATGAACTTAGAGAACTGCAGTCAGGATCAGAACGTATTCTTATGAAGATCGAGGAGCGCGAGAAAGAACGTACCGAAATAAGCTCCTTAAAAGTTAGATTTAATAACGTTCATGGGTTCTATATCGAGGTATCTAAAGCCAACTCAGATAAGGTACCAGCTGACTATATCAGACGACAGACTCTTAAAAACTCTGAGCGCTACATCACTCCTGAACTTAAAGAGCTCGAAGATAAAACTCTTTCAGCTAAAACAAGAGCATTGTTGCTTGAAAAAGAACTCTACGATCAAATCGTTGAGGAACTCATTAAGCACCTGCCAGATTTAAGTGCCTTTGCTCATAATGTAGCTGTTATTGATACTGCCCTGTCTTTAGCTAAGTGTGCACTTGAGCATCATTATGTTCGTCCTGAACTTAGCAGCGACAACATCATTAAGATTGAGCAAGGTCGTCACGCTGTAGTTGAAGCGATCAGTGATACTCCATTTATTGCCAATAGTTTAGAACTCTCTCCTAAGCGTAACTTAGCAGTGATCTCTGGACCTAATATGGGCGGCAAATCGACCTTCATGCGCCAAGTAGCCTTGATTGCCATCATGGCGCGTATTGGCTCATTTGTGCCGGCCAAGTCAGCAATAATTGGTGATATTGACCGTATCTTCACTCGTATTGGAGCATCTGATGATCTGTCATCTGGCCGTTCTACCTTTATGGTGGAAATGGAAGAGACTGCTACCATTCTCAACAACGCCACCGATCTATCCTTGGTGATTATGGATGAGGTCGGAAGAGGCACATCTGGCGCAGAAGGCTCTGCTATTGCCGAAGCAATAGTGCAATATCTGGCTAAAGACATTCATCCTAAGACTATGTTTGCCACTCACTATGCTGAGGTCACTACTTTAGTAGAGCTCTACCCTAACGCCTTTAATCTTTGTTTCAACGCCAAAGAATTCAATGGCAAGATTGTCTTCCTCTATCAAGCAGAAAAGGGTAGACAATCAAGATCATTCGGCATTGAGGTAGCACAGCTTGCAGGCGTTCCAGTAAAGATCACAAAAAAGGCAATTGGCTTCTACATCGCCAGAACCAAGGAGCTCGATAACGCCAACATCTTTACTCCACCACTGTTAGCCACTAACGATTTAGGAAATTTAGACAACGCATCAGACAACAATGCTTCAACAGAGAATGCTCCTGCATCTCAAATAGCTGATGCAAAACAGAAACAGGCAACCTTAGAGGCCAAACTCATCGAAGCCCAAGCCCAAGCTGCAGCACTTCAAGAAGAACTGTCCAAAGCCCAAAGCCTCATGCAGTCCATCAAAGACATTGACCTTAACAGCCTAACCCCACTTCAGGCCCTAAACACTTTGAGCTCTCTCAAAGAAACCCTCACCGCTAAAAACTAAGACCTAATTAATCCCGTCACTATACACGGCACAGGACATCGTCCTGTGCCTTTGTATTTTACATGTACAACACTTGCTAAACCCTAAGCTCACCATATACCGATTAGCAAGTGTTGCCACCAAATACACGGATCTTTATTTCTCTTCTGGGAATTTAAACCCCGACTCTTCCGAATACTCCAAGACAGTTTGAACCTTACTAAAATCAATCTCTGGTAGTTTTGAAAAATCGGTAATTTCGTTACCAGGATCCATACCCATTTTCTCGAGCATATGAGTTACCGGCTTTTCTGAACCAGCCCAAGAATAATGAATTTCATCAGAATAAATTGACAAACCATTAATGAATAAATCACATTTACCTTCTGAGCAATAATTATAAGGCTCTATATAAACAATTTCTGCCAAACTATTGTCTGTCTTTCTTAATGCAGAAACGTGATTGACTGCATCCTTTAATACTTCATTAATATGTTTATGTATGTATTCAGTTTGCGATAAATATAGTTTTGGCAATATATCAATAACTTCTGAATTACAAGTCTTAATGAATAAAGCCAATTCAGAGCTCATCGACTGTTTATCACCTAAAATGAAGACCTTTCTGCCTTTAAAATCATATGCAACTTTTAGTATAGAGTTGAATAGTAGTTCCTTATAGTTACTGATATCCACAGTAATAGACTCATCTTCAGTTGATATAAGCTTATCTTTTATCTTTGCACCTGGATATTTATTTACTGTCTGATATAAGCTCCAGTTCTGTATAAAAACAATTGGAGCCTTTGGATAATAATCAGATAATGATTTAGTCATTTTATATAGTAAATTGCAATTCTTTTTTTCCCAATGATCTGAATAATACCCTGCAATTGAAAAACAGCCAGAATTTGCATTTACAATAAAAGGAATGTTTCTAGCAGCTAATGCGGACACTGTCTCATGCGCAAAACTATCTCCTTGAATAAGGAACATAGGCTTTCTACTATTTACTAGCAATGCCAAATCAATTTTAAAGCCGTCCCCACCTATTTTTTCGTAAGTTTCTATGATTTCAGATTTTACTTTATACGATGGTCTATATATATCGGACAGATAAACAATAAAAACACAGCACAAATATAAAATTAGAAAACCATATCCATAATTTCTGCGTTTTTCAACTGTATAATGCAAAGCAACAGACAAAAGAAATATTATTACAGTTAATGCAATTAAATTATCATGAAAACCAAAAATATAAGCCAAAACAAGAACTGGCCAGTGGACTAAATATAAAGCATATGACCACAGGCCAATCTTTTGAAATACTACATTTCTTAAGAGAGAATTTTGATTATTTGATGCTATGCAAAGCCAAGTTCCAAGCATAGGAAGAAGCATCCATGCAGTAGGCCACCCATTCTTATCATCAACTACTGCAAATGATATACAAAGAATCAATAATCCTAAAGCTTCTAAATATTTAGAGCAAAATGGTGAATATATACTTAGAGCCTTTTGCTTAAAAAGCGATTTAAAAATAGCACTAAGAGGACAGAAATAAGCAAGAGATCCGACTAAAAGCTCTGAAGCTCGTGATGGCAGCATATAATATGATTTTAATGAGTCAAACTCTGTCCAAGCTATGCCTAATATTAAGCTTAAAATTACCAGTGCAGAACATATATATATATATGGAGCCTTATTTGATGTTGAAAATTTTTTTATTAAAAGAAGCAGTATTGGATAAAAGATATAGAATTGCCACTCAACAGACAGCGACCAAGTATGTAAAAACAAGTGACTCAAATCACCGCTGTCAAAGTATCCAGTTTCTTTAGCGAATCTAAAATTAGATATAAATCCAAGAGAAACTTCGGCTTCCCTTGTTAATCTATGATATGCCTCAGCATTAAAAGTAAAATATCCTATTATTGTGGTTATTAAAACTACAACAAAAAGTGCAGGGCAAATTCGTTTTGCACGCTTCTTATAAAAGTCCCACAGCGAAAAACTATTGTTTTCTAGCCCTTCAAAAATAATCTTTGTCATCAAAAATCCTGAGATAACAAAGAAGATATCTACACCTAAGAAGCCTCCAGGAAGAGCAATAATTGAGTCATCAAATATATGCCCTATATGAAAAATTGTTACTGCAAGTACGGCAATAGCTCTAAGCCCAGTAATATCAGATCTTAAATTGGTACTCATTAGCTTATGACTCTTAAAACACTACTGACAAAATTTAAATCATCAGAGATACTGTAAAGATACAATAAATTTGATTTTTAATCATAATATGTTCAAATTTTGATTATTTATCAGTTTTAGTACAAATAAAAAAAATAAGGCAGATTATATAATCTGCCTGATTGGTTAACCCCGTCCTATCCTTAAGATAGTAAATAAATTATTATATGCAATATAGATCTTGCTTATTTAGGAAGATAGCTAACTGGGTTTACTGACTGACCACGGTAGCGGATTTCAAAGTGCAGACGAGTTGATGCTGCATCAGTGTTACCCATACGAGCAATGTGCTGACCACGCTTTACCTTTTGACCTTCCTTAACCAGCATTACGTCATTGTGCGCGTATGCTGAGAGGTACTCATTATTGTGGTTGATAATGATGAGATTACCAAAGCCACGCAGAGCGTTGCCAGAGTAAACAACCTGACCGTCGGCAGCTGAGAGAATTGCTTGACCACGGTTGCCAGCGATATCAATACCCTTATTGCCAGTTTCTGCAGTTGAGAACTGCTCAATGACTTTACCAGTTGTTGGCCATGACCAGGTTACACCTGCAACTTTTCTAGTCTTGGAGTTAACAATTGGAGTCTGTGCATTTACTGGAACCTTTTGAGTTTGAGTTTGAGTAGTGGTTACAGTAGTTGCAGGCTTGCTATTGCCCTTTTGAGTTGTTGTGGTAGTGGTTGTCGTGGTGGTGGTAATTGAGGTACCAGCCTGAGCAGTAGTGCTTTGAGGCTGACCAGCTACTGGCACTGAAGTGCCAACCTTATTAGGAGCAACAGCACCGCCTGCATCAGCACGTGACAGAAGAATCTTCTGGCCTAACTTAAGATTATATGGAGGCTCTAAATTGTTAACGCCTGCTAAGAAAGACACAGACTGATTATTCTTACGTGCGATGGAGTACAAAGTGTCGCCTCTTTGCACGATGTAGCTAGGTGCCTCTTGAGCCTTTAAGTTAAGCACCAGCACTTGGCCTAAAGCTAAGTTGTATGGTGGAGTAATATTGTTAATCTTGGCTAAAGAGTGGTAATCGAGACCATAACGGAATGCAATTGAGTAAAGAGTGTCACCCTTAACTACAGTGTAACGATCTGGGCTATTTAAACCACCGCTAATTGCACTTTGAGTAGCTGGAGTAGCAGCAACATCTTTATTGGCTGCTTCACTATCAACCAATAACCAATTGCCAGAGGCTTCACTAGGCTTTGGCTGAGGCTCTTGAGCTACTGTTTGGCTAGACACTGTAGTAGAGCTAGAGTACACAGGTTCATCTGGTACACCACCAATTAAGGTAGCGCCACCGTTATTAACCTGCGGAGCAGGAGCAGGAATTGGGGCTGGCGTTGGTGCCGGTGTCGGATTGTAAACAGTAGTTGTTTCGTATACAGGAGTCTCTACAACTGCACTGTCAGTCACAACAGGAGCAGGAGCCGAATTTGTAACACCGCCTTCATAAATACCATTATTGCCCATAGTGGTAACTGGGCCGGTTCCACGATTGACGGTAGTTTGTCCTGATGAGGTCTTGGTGATATCAACAACACGGCCTGAGTGGCTGTAATTCTGATTTGAAGTCTCACATCCTGTAACTAAGGATACTAACAGAGACATTACCATCATATTCATAACTGTGTACTTCACAAAAAACCAACCTCTACTGTAAACAGACGCACACTGTAGATTTTTATCCATGAGCACCATAAGAATAGCCCATGTATAAAACACACCAGATCTCATCCAATTAAGGCTATACCTTTGGCAAGACCAATAGTTATGGAATGACATCCATAACTATAAGTTCTATGCATACACTTTACATGAGATTCACATAAGATTCCATGACTAAGCTCATCTGCTCAAAGCTTAACTACACGATCATCTTATATGCGATGTAAACCACGACTAAAGCAACGCATGCCCAGCCAATAATATCAATATAGCGACTGATCGCCTTCTCCATACGCTCACCACCAAACTTGATGATGCCAGCTTCAAGGAAGAAGCGCATGCCACGACCAACTAAGGACACTAAAACAAAGTTAATGATTGTCAGCATACCTGAAGATCCAGTAGCCGCAACGCTTTCTGCAGCAACCACACCTGTTGTCACTGCAATGACCTTATATGGTACAGGAGTGAATGCACCAACAAAAATCATCAGAATACCGTACTCCATGATAAACCAATTGCGTACGGTGGCCATGGATTGCTCATAATTGAGCCACTTGATGAGATCTGCAATATAAGGATCGTAAATAAAATAACCTAGATAGTATCCAATCACCGCACCGGCTACTGAAGTTGCAACAGTGACAGTTGCATAATGCCAGGCTCTGTTTGGTCGCGCCAAACACATAGGAGCTAGCATTACATCAGGCGGAATTGGCCAAAAAATAGACTCAATAAATGAGTTAATAGCTAAAAACCATGGGGCTTTCGGGTGCTTTGCTAATTTGATGCAGAACTCGTAAAGGCCCGAAAAAAGATTTAGTTTCACAAACTTGCCCTGTAATTAAGGTAAACAAATGAAGATATATGCCAACATCAGCTGCATTAGCATATAGCAAGCGCATACTCTTAACAAAGACTGTGCAAGTCAGAACTAAGAGCGATTGCATACGTAAGGTAAAGCATAATTGTTCATTGCTTACGTTGTCGGCTCTGCATCATACTAAATAAGAATTAGGCTTGAATGAGAAGCACTACCGCTTCACATGCAATGCCCTCTTTTCTACCTACAAAACCAAGCTTTTCGGTAGTAGTAGCTTTAACGCTCACCTGAGATAAGTCGCATTGCAAATCACTAGCGATATTAGCTCGCATTCCTGGCTCATGCGGCATTAGTTTAGGGGCCTGTGCCATAACTGTAATATCAAGATTGCCTATCTTGTAGCCAGCTGCAAACATGCGTGAGGCAACGTCTCTTAACAGTACTCTGCTATCAATACCCTTAAAGCTATCATCATTATCTGGATAAAGCTGGCCAATATCGCCCATAGCAAGGGCTCCTAAGATAGCATCGCACAAAGCATGCAATACCACATCTCCATCAGAGTGAGCAACGAGTCCAAACTCATAAGGAACTGCCACACCTCCTAAAATACATGGCCCATCTCCACCAAAGCGATGCACATCAAATCCGTGACCAATTCTCATCTATTCACCCTATCTTTTTACTTATGTATGCTAGTGTCGAACGAACTACAAAACGCTGCTGCAATATTTTAAATGTCTACTAATCTCATGCAAGTACTTTAAACAATGAGAAAACACTCAGAACAAAAGTATAAGCATAAGATGAGATGGCCTGTCTCGTCAGAGCGTACTTAGAAATTTGGTGCACAATAAGACATTAATGCTTTTACCAATAGAAGGTCAGCAGGCTCTGTAACTTTGAAATTAAGCGGGCTGCCCTCTACAAGCATGACTTTATGCCCCTTAAGCTCCATAGCAGAAGCTTCATCAGTAATAAACTCAGGATGAGTTTTAAGCGCTTCATTTATCGCCTTGATAAGATCTTTAACTCTAAAAAACTGCGGGGTTTGTGCGCGATACATCTTAGAGCGATCAACTGTCTTACGGACATAAGGCATTTCATTTGTATCTAAGGATGCTTTAGATGCTTCCTTTAGCGTATCAGCTACTTTAGATACCAAAATGCCTCCCTGATAGCCTTTATTTAGACCATCAGCGACACTATATAAAAGCTTTTCGATATCAAACAAAGACACCAAAGGACGTGCTGCATCATGCACCATAACCCACGGCGTCTTAACGGTCTTTAGACCGCATAACACACTATCGACGCGTTCTTTACCACCAGGAACAGTCACAACCCTATTAAGATCGCCCAAGCAGGTAAACTTGAAGTATTCATCTTCAGGACTTATTACCACAATTACTCTGCGCACATAAGGGCTTACTAAAAGCTTGAGAACAGTGTGCTCTAAAATACACTTATCATCGAGTTTTAAATACTGTTTAGGCACTGCACTGCCCATGCGTTTACCCACACCTGCAGCAACGACTACAGCATCAATAAAACCATCGTTTATCAAACTCTCACGGTCAGTAATGGCACTGTCACTAGAATCACTAATATCTGCATAATCATTATGAAGAGCACCTTTTTCAATAAGCTGCCCAGGAATATGCTCTGTATTAAATGCAAATGAAACTAACTCCTGCTGAGCTATGGTTAATCGGCTTCTAGCCTCAGAAAATAACAAAACTGGTGCAGATTGCTCATGATTATCGGCAGATTTAACTAAAGAATCATTCACATCGGCGCTATCGCCTTCATGATCTGCACTTTGCTTTTGCTTAGGCAAAGCATCCTTTGCGACAAAATCATGTTCTGCATGCAAGGCCTGCTCGATGCCACGCTCGAATGAAATAAGCTTACGCAAGAATAATTTGTCACTACCCTCTTGGCACATCTTGGTAAGCTTATCTACAAAGCCAGGGTACGTTAGTTCAAGCTTTTGTAGTTCACCAAAACGTTCAACGGTAATGTGCTTAATCTTTTTTCCAACACGCACACTACGCTTAAGATACACATACTGGCGGCCACTACTAGGGCTTTTAACTTCAACGTACATACAACTCTCTATTTCTTATCAGGAAACTTAAATCCACTTTCCTCAGAGTACTCTAGCACTGTTTGTATTTCATTAAAATCTATATCAGGCAAGCTATTAAAATTAGTGCGCTCAGTACCTTTTTCAATTTTCATATAACTCAATAGATTGGACACAGCTTTCTCAGCTCCGGCCCATGAGTAATGATGCAAACCTGAGTAAACTAGCATGCCATTACTTAAAAACAAATCACACTCATTATTATGGCAGTGAACACTAGGCTCAACATAAATCAATTTAGCCAAGACTTCTCCTGAATTCCTTAAGTCATTAATTTTATCTATGCTGCTTTCCAGGATATTGTTAATAGAATACTGAAAATACGGAGCTATCACATACTTAGGCTTATTGTTAGAAAGATACTCAATGGCCCATGTGCTGATTAGCTCATGATTAGGCATATTATTTGAGTCATGATAAGGGTTTTCTTGCTTCTTACCTACGATATAGATAGTTCTATCAGAAAAATCTTGAGCTAATTTAAAAAGATCACTATAGAGAAACTGTTCTTGTAAAGAAGGATCGACAAGTTTATTAAAATCATCAATAAAATGGAAAGATTTGTCATTTTGCCCATAAAGAAGCGATTCAGATTTACCATAAAACGGCCAGTTCTGAATAACAACCAAAGGTATATCTTTATATTTTTGGGCCAATAGTTGTGTTCTTTTGTAAACACTATTGCACTTGATGTCTATAGCATCAAAATAACTATTTGGCTCATGTTTATATTTAGAGTGCAACCCAATTGAATAGCAAGCGTCTTGATTATTAGAAATAAAACTAATACCTCGCGACGCTAAACTTTTAACTAGCTCTCGTGAGTGACTATCGCCATGAAGGATAAATTCTGGTTCACTTTCTCCTATTAATATAGTTTCTCCTCCGTAAATATGTTCACCTCCATAAAGCTCATACATATCACCGGATTGTTCTTTATACGCTAATTCTTTAAATTTTGGATCAATTTAATAAATTTAGCAGTAAATCCGATAATTTTTTAAAAAGTAACCTATTGCTAACTTAATTGTTAAT
>NZ_AXWV01000069.1 GCF_000482845.1 Anaerobiospirillum succiniciproducens DSM 6400 | reverse complement strand
AAAGTTTAATAAATTTTGGAACTTTTAGAGTTTTTAGCACTCTATATATACAAGCAAGGTTAAGAACAACGCATATTGTGTTCGCCTAAAACAGAATTCTACTATCCCAGTTAAAAGACGGCCTGACTAGGCAGATCTAGTCAGGCCATCTTTATATTTGGCGATCTCAAAATCCCATCTGTACTAGCTATCTAAGATCTTATCTTAGGAGTCTGCAAAAGCTATCTAAGATCTTATCTTAGGAATCTGCAAAGCCTCCCAAGATCTCTCATAATAGTCTGCAAAAGCTATCTAAGATCTTATCTTAGGAATCTACAAAGCCTCCCAAGATCTCTCATAATAGTCTGCAGACGCAACCTAAGCTTTTCTCTTAATTGTGAGGCTAAGCTTACGTGAAACCATATTTGAACACTGCTCCGATCTTAATGAATGATCCAACAAGCACACCGTTCCTAGCGCTAACTTATTGCCCTTGCCATCAACCACGATTGGCTGACGCACACGCTGCCACGGAGCAACGCCTTGCTCAATGAAGATCTTCTTTACCTCTCTAGAATGAGATCTTTTAACCGGCTTTAGCTTGAGTGATCCTGTATAGCTAAAGTCTAGAAAAACTCCATCCCCTGGAACATCAAGATCAATACGCCCAACTACATCACAATCAAAATCATTATCCAACTGCTCATGCAAGGCATATTCATAAGAACCCAGAGTAAGTGCTGATCCAATATCCAATCTATAGCCACAGCCATCTAAAAACGCCAGCGATGAGGGACGCTTCTTTAATGAATCTTCTAAAGGATCGCACTCATAAACATAAAGCTTCTGAGCAAAAGTTGAGATCATAAGATCATGACCAAAAAGGCCACATGCATTGAGCTTAACTAGGCCGTTACTGTCATTTGGCCGCGACATCAACTCTAAGCACTGCTCAATGATATTTAGCTCAACAGAGATCTTGAGATACTTATTGAAAAATGCCCTTAAGAGCATGGTACTTAAGTTACGATCAGTCAGATCTAGCTTGCTATAGTCAAAGCAATAATGCGGATAATCATCTACTTGCTTAAGATAAGTGGAGATCTGACTTTCAATAAAGCGTTCTGCTAAGTCATGCTCTGCTGCGCATAAAGCTTGAGATCTCAAGATTGCCTTATCCACGCCAGCAAAACGAGATCGCATAAGAGGCAATACTTTTAAACGCATAAAGTTTCGTTCAAACTTTAAATAGCTATTAGAAAGATCGTAGACGTAAGGTATGGATGAAGATACCAAGATCTGCTCAACCTCAACTTTATGCAGCATCAGCAAAGGTCTGATAATTAAGCCACGATCATCCTCGCGTATAAAGCCCATACCCCCAAGACCTTGTGGGCCAGAGCCGCGCTTTAATGCAAGAAGGAAACATTCAGTTTGATCATCTGCTTGATGTCCAAAGACTAAAGCATCATGCTCACTTGATGCCTCACTAATGAGCTCACGATAACGCTCATTACGCGATACTTCCTCAGGCGATACGCCATTGCCATACACGATATTAAGCACAGGCGTCTTAAGTTCTACGCCTAACTTCTGACAAACATCAATGTTGTTACTGAGCCAAATGTCATCATCAGGATCTAATCTATGAATACAGTGCACTGCAGTAACTGCATAGCCATAGCGATCGCGTAGCGCACAAGAAAGCACTAATGCTAAAGTTGAATCAGCACCTCCTGACATGCCAGTAACGAGACGCTTAATTAGCCCTTTACGCTCTACTCCAGCACTACAAGCTAAACTACAAGCTAAGTTGCTCCCATCCGAAGACTCATCAGCAACACCGACTCTCTTACCATAAGCATTATGGTGCAGCAACTGCGCGTGAGTAAGCTCTGCAAGGGCAGAGATGCATTCTAAGGCGCATCTATCAACCTCAGGAACACCACGTATAGGCTTAATTGCGGCAATTCCACTTTCCGCAGCATACATGGCATTTCCTAATATTCGATAAGAAGCTACCTTACTTGGGTCAGATGAGTCATTTAGCTTGTTTACTATCTGTTTACGCTGCATCGTGCCACGTAAGTTCTGAACAGCCACTTTATAGCGGCATTCAGCATCAACTAGATTTCGTTTTAACTCATCCATTGCCATCATCAAACCTACCTTAGCGCATCAGCCTTACTTTGTGGCAGATATGATAATACGATCTAACCCAGATCCCATGCATATTGGAAATTTAAGTGACAACTCAGATAAATATCGCATCCAAACGAATATCACCTGCAATCTAGAACACTCATACAGGCCCCAAAAACACAAAGGCCGCCAAAAGTTAGTATTTCCAACCTTTGACGGCCTCATTTAGCTTATAAAACTAAGCTAAAGGGATACATTCAAGTGAGCAGCACTTAGCCAAGTAAGCTTAAGCCCAGCTGAGGACGGGTGTTAGCCTGCATCAGCATAGAAGCAGCTGCCTGCTGAATGATGGACTGCTGGGATAGATTTGCAGATTCTTCAGCAAAGTCTGCATCACGGATACGTGAGCGTGCATCAGCTTCATTAGCAGCAACGTTAGACTGGTTGCGGATAGATGACTCAAGACGATTTTGCAAAGCGCCAAGGTCGGCACGCATGCCATCAACCTTTGCGATTGCCTGATCCATAAGGTTAATGACGTCGCCAATATCCTTATTAGCACCCTGACCACCGCCAGCGCCATTAAACTTAATCTTTGTCAGATCAATCGATACTTGTCCCTTGTTATCTACAGTGAAGAACTTGCCATTACCAACAAGATCTCCATCTGTTGCGATCTTGGAAAAATAAACCGAGTCGACCTTAAAAGTAATGGTGTCGCCTTTGTTGGAACCAACTTGTAGCGTGAGGGCACCGGTGCCACCAGCAACAGCGTTTTGGCCACCGCCACCACCGCCGCCGCCGCCACCGCCGCCACCACCACCGCCGCCGCCGCCACCGCCGCCGCCACCGCCGCCACCGGCTGCTGGGGTTTCGTAGATAGAGCCATCAATCTTACCATTCAACACAGTTTTACCAGCAAAGGTTGTTTGTGTTGAAATACGGTTGATTTCGGTTGCTAAGGCTGCCATTTCTTTACCCAGAGCTGTTCTATCCTCTGAGGTGTTAGTACCATTTGCTGATTGAACAGCTAAGGTTCTGATCTTTTGAAGCATGCCTGAGATCTCGTCCATGCCTGACTCAATAGTCTGGGCAAGAGCGATACCATCAGATGCGTTACGGTTGCCTTGGTTGAGGCCATTAATCTGGGATGTTAAGCGATCGGCGATCTGCAGTCCAGCAGCGTCATCTTTGGCGCTATTAATACGCATACCGCTTGATAAACGCTGGTAAGTAGTAGTGAGCTGGTTCTGGACGTTGCCTAAGTATCTTTGTCCCTGCAGAGCTGAGTAATTTGTATTTACATATACTGCCATAAGCTAGCTCCTATTAGCCTAAGAGGCTTAAGCCAAGCTGAGGACGAGTGTTAGCCTGCATCAGCATAGAAGCAGCTGCCTGCTGAATGATGGACTGCTGTGACAGGTTTGCAGACTCTTCAGCAAAATCAGCATCACGAATACGTGAACGTGCGTCAGCCTCATTAGCAGCAACGTTAGACTGATTGCGGATAGAGCTCTCAAGTCTGTTCTGGATCGCACCTAAATTGGCACGCTGTGCATCGACATTCGCAATGATACTATCTACTGAACTAATGAGATCTTGGGCCATTGAAGCAGTGGAGAAAAGAATAGCATTACCCTTTGATGCCTCTTTTAGAGTGTCACCGTTTTTTCTAAAGCCGAGACTGAAACCCTTAGCAATTGCTGAAAAAACAAAAGAAGCTACATCAAAAGAAATTGTATCACCCTTATTGGAGCCTACTTGAAGGGTCATTTTGCCGCCTTTTGATGGAGTTTGTGATGTGGTATAGATGGAGTCTGCAGTACCACCTTCTAATACACTCTTACCACCATAAGTAGTCTGCTCAGCAATACGATCCATTTCTGCAACTAATGCAGATGCCTCTTTAGCTAGTGCTGCACGATCTTCAGCAGTGTTAGTACCATTAGATGCCTGAACTGCTAAGGTACGAATCTTCTGCAGCATGCCAGAGATCTCGTCCATACCTGACTCAATAGTCTGGGCAAGTGCGATACCGTCAGATGCATTGCGGTTGCCTTGGTTGAGGCCGTTGATCTGGGATGTTAAGCGATCGGCGATCTGGAGACCTGCAGCGTCGTCTTTGGCGCTATTGATACGAAGGCCTGATGATAAGCGCTGATAGGTAGTGGTTAAAGAATTCTGGACGTTGCCTAAGTATCTTTGGCCTTGAAGAGCGCTGTAGTTTGTATTTACATATACTGCCATGATGGATACTCCACTGTAGCTTGATTAGGCAGTTATGAGAAGAAAACTAACGGTCTTGTGACTAAGTCAAAGTACTTGTTGCATCGCACACATTGCATCAAGATTTTTGAATTTTCTTATCATAACCTACTTATATAATCGCAATTTATATCCTCGTCAGGGTAGCTATATGTCATGATCTGAACATGCTCTTGTTTTGATCTTGAGAGGTATTGTGTTTTAACTTTTACGAGACTCATATACAAGCCGATGGGGCATAATGCCTTACAGCATCAGCTGTGATTTAAATACTGTTTATTAGCCTAAAGTAAACTTGAAACAGTTTCTTAACATACCAATAAATATCAAACAAATTCACATTATTAAACATAAGCACATGTATAAAGATTAGCGTAGATATCGGCTTTTAGTGTAGATTTGAATAGATACAACACCAAGTAAAATCTTGAGAAATTCTGAATACTATCCACTTTAGCCAAATACACGATAGTTATTACAGCTCTACCGAGTTTAGCTAAAAGATTTGACTTGTGTTTATTGGTATAGAGTGGATTATAAGACGCTTAATAGCTTGTGATTTAATGGCTAAAATGCGGTGATTATGAGTTGTGAGCTCGAGTTGATGCAATGTGAGCTGAATGTGATGCGTTGGATGGGATTTTATTGAGTGGAAAACAAAAGCGCCTGAGAGCGGTTAGGCAATCAGGCGCTTAAGCAATGCAGCTATAGACTTATATTTGTGCCTTAGTAAGCTGCTTAGTATTTGTTGATTAGCAGTAGCCAAAGCTCATTAGGCGAGCAAAGCGCTGATTGAGACGATCTACTTCATCTAAGGCAGCAACTTCTTTGATCTCACGGAGTAAGACTGCCTTGAGGTTTTCTGCCATGGTGTCATAGTCACGGTGAGCGCCGCCTAAAGGCTCTGGAACGATCTCATCGATAAGATCTAAGCCCTTAACCTTATCAGCAGTAATGTTCATAGCTTCAGCAGCTAAAGAGGCCTTTTCAGCACTCTTCCACAGAATAGAGGCACAGCCTTCTGGAGAAATTACTGAGTAAGTTGAATACTGCAGCATGTTAACGCGATCGCCAACACCAATAGCTAAAGCGCCACCAGAGCCACCCTCACCGATAACGGTACAGATAACTGGAACCTTAAGATCGCTCATCAAGCGTAAGCTTTCAGCGATAGCACCTGCCTGAGAACGCTCTTCTGCGCCCACACCAGGATATGCACCTGGAGTATCAATGAAAGTAATGATAGGCATGTTAAAACGCTCAGCTAACTTCATAAGACGCATAGCCTTGCGATAGCCTTCTGGACGTGGCATACCGAAGTTACGCATAGTACGCTCTTTGGTGTCACGACCTTTCTGATGACCGATAAGCATTACAGGAATACCATCGATACGAGCCATACCGCCAATGATTGCCTTATCATCAGCAAAGGCACGATCACCAGCAAGCTCTTGGAAGTCGGTGAAGATGCGGCTTACATAGTCCATGGTGTAAGGACGCATTGGATGGCGAGACAGCTGAGAAATCTGCCATGCGCTTAAAGATGAATAGAGCTTCTTAGTGAGCTCAACATTCTTCTTCTGGAGCTGTTCTAACTCTTTGGATAAATCAACGTCATTGCCGACAGTGGTGCTTAATCTCTTAAGCTCCTCAATGTGAGCTAATAAGTCAGCAATCGGCTGTTCAAATTCCAGATAGTTAATGTTCATCAGCAAAAATCAGTGCGCATCTGCAAACAAGGCCATGCTCGTAGCATGTTTTACTTGGTTTATTGCAGTAGCAGCACTATCTCCCTTTAAGCAACAACGAAGTGATTTCTTGCTTAGCGTTGCCAAAGCAACACATCAGAGGAATGCTCCTCTGCTCGAAACCGGTTAAGGCGCTGCCATTAGTTCAAGACTAAATTATTACAGCGTCTTTTAAGGCCATTGGGCTCCAATTGCCTATTTAACGCAGTTGTAAACGATATTACAGCTGCACTTCTACAAACAAAATATTGGATACTTTACTAGAAAACGCTTTGTAAATCCATACAAAGAACATGTAGATCTCGCAAGCGTCGTATACATGCGGCTTTGCGACACAAAATAAGTTCCTAAAACCAGTACTTAAGCAGCATCTTTATTAACAAAAACGCCCGATCAGCTGCACAACATGAGCAAATAAATCTTAATGCTGGCATTTTGAACATGCGATTAGCGGCTTTGCCATTTGGTTATTGGTGATCTTTGGCTCCCGGCGGTCTTTTGATCGTAGAGATCTATTGTTACAGGAGCTCGTTTGATCTTTATGATCTTTTGTTATTGAAGCTCTTTTGATCTTGATGATCTTTTGATCTTTTGAGCTTGATGAGCTTTTAGTATTGAGGGTTAGTTGCCTTTTGCTCAAGAATACGTTTAACCGGGCCAAAGGACATCCTGTAGATATCTAAGAGTGGCAGTTTTTGTAAGATCTCAAGATGCTCTGCTGTTGGATAGCCCTTGTGCTTGGCAAAGTGGTACTGAGGGAAGAGTTTATCGAGCTCATACATATCGGCATCACGAGCAGTCTTAGCAAGGATTGAAGCAGCTGCGATCTCTGGCACCTTCGAGTCACCCTTTACCACGGTTTCACAGACAATGCCCTGTTCTGCTAAGGTCTTAGGAATACGATTGCCATCAATTAAAGCTAAGTTACAGCGCTTCTTCATTGCAATATAGGCACGCCCCATTGCAATGTAAGTAGCGTTAAGGATATTAAACTCGTCAATCTCCTCAGGAGAGGCTCGTCCAATACCCCATGCTATAGCCTTTTCTTTAATTAAGACAGCCAGCTCATCACGAGCTTTTTCTGTGAGCTTCTTAGAGTCATTAAGACCAGGGATCATATTGTTATGATCAAGCACCACACATGCAGCAACCACATCTCCCATAAGCGGACCACGACCGGCTTCATCAACACCACAAATAACGTTAGTCACAGGATCAATTGGGTAATCAAAAGGCGGCATGATAGTAGACTTTTTCTTACGTGTACTCTTAGCCTCTTTGCTAGTCACACTCTCTTTTGCTGTGGTTGTGCCTTTGCGTGATCTCTTTGGTGAAGCAGCTCTCTGTGCTTGCGTATCGTTAATTGCGTTGGCACTATCTGATACCTGCATACTTTGGCTCTCTTTTTTCTCTTGCTGACGCTTTAAAGCTGCAGCAAAACTATTATCAAGATCGCTCTGATCTCCTTCACCTTGGTGTGCAAATAGATCTCCAAGATCTATTGCGTTAGCTTGATCTTGGCCCTGCTCACATGCATCCAAGAGATTGCCTTGTGAGTAATGACTATCAGCTTGAGATTTCTTCTTTGTTCTGGCCATAAACACCTCGAGAGATTGTATGCATTTGCGACACACACTCAGATAATTGGCTTATACCTATTCTACGCCTCAATATGATCCTTGCTTATCTTTGGCACTATCTAGCTGCATTTATGTCTACTTAGACTAGCTATCGCTTTCGTCATGCAAAGATACTTTGAGTTAGATTATTGGATGCTCTGCGTTTTGGGTCGCTAAAAACGCAACAGGCATGTAGATCTTACATGCCTGCTGTAGCGAGAATTTGTTTAGAGCCTAAATGCGATCGTGTTGTAAAGTACGATTAGCATTCTTGTTTTTGCGTGGACTCTTGATGCGAATAGCAATACCAAGATCAGACACTGCAGATTTGGCTGATTCCTTTAAGGTTGGCTTGGCACTAGCAGATGATACGGCCTCATCCTTTTCCTTAGTGCTATCAGTACGCTTGTGAACTGACTCTACAGTAAGATCGTCTTTTACATCAGCTGCATCAGGCTTTGCAGGAGACTTACTCTTGATAGCAGATGCTTCTTTTGAATTGAGCGCCGTATCTGTAGAAGTATTGTTATTTGCTACTGTCTCGTTCTTGAGTGCATCCTTCTTATTTTGAGCTTCCTGAGCTAAACGACGCTTTTTAAAGAAGTCCTTGTAGCTTGAACCGCCCTTTGTTTTTGGCTTTTCTGCAGGAGCTTGAGATGGTTGCTCACTCATTGCCTCACTAGCTACTTTAGTATCCAATGGGGCAGCTTCATTTACCTTTGGTTCAGCTACGTAAGCTTGTTCTTTTGCCTTAGTCTTACGACGCTTATTAGATTTGCTGCTACGCTCGTCTTTAGAGCTACTCTTAGACTCTAAAGCTTTGCCGTTACTTGCTGTAAGCAGTTCACTTTCATTGCTGTTGCTATCGTTCTTTCCTACTGAAGACTCAAGTAAACCACGAGTAAGCTGTTCTTGGCCAATTAGCTTGAAGACAGTACGAGCTGCTAAATCATCAGCATTAGTACGAATAGCACCATGGATAGAGGCAAACTCTTTCTTCATCATTAAGTTATCTGAAGTTAAGAGCTTAATGCACTCATGAGCTAGCTTAATTGGAGTGCAATCCTCCTGAATCATCTCACGGACAATCTCTTTTTTAGCCAGTAAGTTTGGCAGAGAATACATGGAGACTTTCAAGAGACGGCGAGCAATGGCTGCAGTTAACCATGAGACACGGTACGCCACAGTCATTGGGGTCTTAAGCAGCATTGCCTCAAATGCGATAGTTCCGCAGGTAAGCAAACATGCATCAGCAGAGGCGATCACATCACGACCATTGCCAACAAAGACAGTAATAGAAATCTGCGGGGCTTGCTCTAACCATAAATCTTTAATGAGCAAAGCAGTATCACGATCTGCAGCTACAGAGATGAAGGTAAGATCTGGAATCTTCTCGTGTAAGAGCTTAGCAGTACGTGCATAAATTGGCATCATGCGTGAGATAACACCACGACGGGAGCCTGGCAATATAGCTAAGACCTTGCCATCGACAGTATCTACACAATGCTTATATAAGCCGCAACGCTCACGAGCTACATCTTGATCGATGATTAAAGGAATTGAGTTAGCTAGAGTATGACCAACATAAGTACAAGGCATATCATGCTGATCGTAGAAGTCTTTTTCAAAAGGCAGGAGAGCTAATACCTCATCACATGAGGCCTTAATCTTCTCAATGCGCTTTTCTCTCCAAGCCCACACCGATGGACTTACATAGTGGATAGTTTTAATACCGGCTTTCTTAAGCTTACCTTCCACATATAAATTGAAATCTGGCGAATCAATACCGATCATTACGCACGGACGTGCCTTGAGGAGGATATCGGTAATCTTCTTTCTGATTCTTAAGATCGGAATAAGATGAGCTGCGACTTCAAACACACCCATGACTGAAAGTTCTTTCATATCAAAGGCTGATACCATGCCGCACTTGGACATCTTTTCGCCGCCAATACCAATGAATTTGGCTTCAGGATCATAGCGCTTAATAGCCTTCATCAGGCCAGCACCTAATGTGTCTCCAGAAACCTCTCCAGCGATGATGGCGTAAAGGTGCGGGGTGGTAGAAACTTCTTCAGTCATCGAGAAACCTTTACTCAAAGCAAATGTAGTTGTTTGTGCCTCGGTGCTTATGTGAAATGCCAGGATCTAGCTTTTTTTAAGATACTAGCTTATCAGCCGCCACATACAAAATTTAGTGGCATGGCTATTAAGCATTAACTGAAACGACAATCCATTTAGCTATGGCTATGATTAAAAAAAGCAGCTAACTTAAACGTAATCGGCTAGTTACGTACTACTGTAGCTTGCTAGAGTCTGCTTATCTTACGATGCCGCGACCGTTTTCCTTGATGAAATCAAGTAATGGCTGAACTGCACTTTCCTTTTGGGCTAACTCTTCTAACTGTGGAATAGCCTCTTCAATGGTTAAGTGCTTATGGTAGATGATCATGTAAGCTTTCTTAATGGCACTGACAGCACTGTCAGTAAAGCCACGACGAGCTAAACCTACTTTGTTAATACCAAATGGCTTAGCATAGTGACCTGCAGCCATAACATATGGAGGCACGTCCATATTTAAGGCAGCCATACCGGCCACAAAAGCATGTGAGCCTACGCGACCGAACTGGTGAATTGCAGACAATCCACCAAAGATTACGTAATCACCGATGGTTACGTGACCTGCTAAGGTTGCGTTATTTGCAAAGATACAGTGATCACCAATCACACAGTCATGGGCAACGTGTGCGTTGACCATGAAGAGATTGTGAGAACCAATACGAGTCTCATTAATACCCTGAGTGGTACCACGATGCACAGTGCAATGCTCGCGGAAAGTATTGTCATCACCAATAAACAGCTTAGTGTTCTCGCCTAAATACTTAAGATCTTGGCAGTGCTCACCAATAGAGCAGAACTGATAGAAGTGATTGTTTGCACCAATCTCGCTTGGGCCGTGGAATACGCAAAACGGCTCAATTACGCAGCCATCTCCGATAGTGACCTCTCCTTCGATGATGACGTGGTCACGAATGACAACGTTTTCACCAATCTTAACGTTGCCGCGAATGATTGCGCTTGAAGCAATAGTAGCTGATGAAGCAATCTGAGGCTCACCAGGAAAATCAAAGCTTAATGGGAATGCTTTGCAACCTGTTAACTCAGCCTTTGGTGCGCTTTCGTTTGCCATGTTGTCACCCTCAGGAAAAGAAAATTGTTTTGCTCAGGCACGATCAACCAGACACACAATAAGCCTTGAGCTTATAGACCTGCCACTTTGTGAGCAAATTAAAAACGGACTGCGTTATACGGTATAGCAGAACATGTAAAGAGCATCATCAGTTGCACTTTCTGATGGATAGCATGATTTAGTATGTCATTCATTGCATAGCTTAAACATAGCAAAACAATGAATTACACCCTAAAGATCACAAGATCATCACTTGTCTGCCTCAGTGGCAAACAAATTTGACTAAAGTTCTACAAGTTATTTAGCTATAGCAAGTTGCGTGATCTTATGACTATGGTAGTTTTACAAGGCCTTTTAGCTATACGCATTTATCGAGCATGCGCTGAGAGTGCTTTGATGCTTAAGACTTAACAAACTTAAGCTACCCTGCACATCTCATAGCTATATGAGCCTATGTGCTTTGATGAGTCTACACAACAAGATACTCAAGCACTATGAGCAATTTCTGCTTATAAAGCTTACTCGCGATCTTAGGCACGCTTGCACATGATAATCGTAAGCTTAGGCTTAAGTATGTGCAAGTTAGCTACGAGGACATACCATCATATGTTGCTTGGAGAGCTTAGTTTTTTTGTAAGTACTAAGCTACCTGCAGCTACATTATTAGGCGCGAGGTACCGTATAAAAGTGTTGAAAAGGCTTAAATTAGCTCTTAACCTTTGCACACATTAAATCAGCAGAACAGACGACTTCACCGTCTACAGTGGCTACACCCTTGAATGATGCGATGCCACGACGCTCCTTTAAGAACTCAACATCAATAATGAGCTGATCACCTGGTACTACAGGGCGACGGAAACGTGCATTGTCTACAGAGGCAAAGTAGTAGAGCTCACCTGGCTCTGGCTTACCAACCATGGTGAAAGCGAGAACGCCAGTGGCCTGTGCCATAGCTTCTAAAATAAGAACGCCAGGGAAAATTGGCTTGCCCGGGAAGTGGCCAGTGAAGTTTGGCTCATTGAAAGTTACGTTCTTAACTGCCTTTAAGGTCTTGTGCTCCTCAGTAATGGAGTAATCTAAAACCTTATCGATCATTAAGAAAGGATAACGATGTGGCAGAAGCTCCATGATCTGTTCGACGTTGAGGGTCTTCTTTTCGTTGTTCTCGTTAGAAGTCACTTGTATCCACCTTGATAATTGGAAAAGCTACAGCCTGTTGGCACTGGACATTCACTTCAAACACCATATCTTTATTTAAGATATATGTTGCAATACCCACTGCCAACAAGCTGCTAATTAAGCAGAGTAATAAGCATTACACCCAAGATAAGGGCAGCCTCTATGTGTGAGGCATTTATTGCTCGTGAATTATTTCCGCCAAATCTTACGATTACGGCGTGAACTTCATGGCGTAGCTAACGTGAGCTTGTAGAACCCAAATTAATCTCGCCAAATCTCATACGGTTAACAAGTTACCCGTATCGGCTGAAACACGCAGCCGCTATCAAATAGCTCCTTTAAAGAAGCATTTTTGAATGCTCTTAAAATTACAATCCCACATTATACGTTCTAATGATGAGATTCTTTGCATAAAGCTACTAATTTTGTAAGGTAAGTGCTGATTTCAGCCCATGCATTGTATAAGGAAACTCTGATTTTTTTAAGCTTTTGATAATAATTCAACTGCGAAACACAGCATATTGCACTCGATATTTTACACAAAATATCAATTACCGCAGATCTTAAGATGCAATCAGCAAGCGCTCTGCTAGCTAAAAGTTATGTCTCTTTATACTTAGACACACACCCCTTGCGCCTATATCGTAGCCTAGGCAAGATGCAACTAGAAGCTCAGCTAGCCTTAAGATGTCTTACAAGCTCATGAGAGATTAAATATGAGCTGTTTGACAGTTTATCAAACAATGCATCCGTGACTTAGACATGGAGCACAGTATATATGGTCAAAGGATGAGCTTTGACCATGAATATGCTATGCGCGGATCTTTGCAGCGTGTAAGGACGTGCGATGTAAAAGCGCAGCTTAATTTGTATTCTTGATTAGTCGTCTTGCTTATCAGACTTTAGTTCTTTGACCTGCTTTTCAAGATCCATAAGGCGACGATACATATCGTTAATATGTAAGACGCGTGAAGCAGTTTTACGCCACTCGGCATTAGTCTGAGCAGGAATACCTGAAGAGTATACAGACTTTGGCTCTTTAATAGAGCGCATCACCATGCACATACCAGAGATGGTAACTTGATCAGCAATAGTAATATGGCCGTTAAATACCGAAGTACCACCAATTATGCAGTACTTACCAATAGTAACTGAGCCTGCGAAGGTAGTGCCGCCAGCAACTGCAGTACCAAAGCCAATCTTAACGTTATGAGCAATCTGACAGAGATTGTCGATGATGCAGTTACCCTCAATCACGGTGTCATCTAAGGCACCACGATCAATACAAGTATTAGCACCAATCTCAGTGTAATCACCGATCAGCACACGGCCAGTCTGAGGAATCTTAACCCACTTGCCTTTATCGTTAGCATAGCCAAAGCCATCAGAGCCAATGACAGTACCTGACTGAATTAAGCAGTACTTACCAATAACGCAATCATGATAGAGGCTGACTAAAGGATAGAGCTTGGTTCCCTCTCCAATTTGAGCATTTGGTCCGATAACACAGTTTGCGCCAATCTGTACATTATCACCAATCACTGCACCGCTTTCGATAACTACGTGAGCACCTAAGCTTACGTTGTTACCAAGTTTTGCACCCTCAGCGACATAGGCAGTTGGATGAATTCCACAAGCAATAGCTGGAGTGGTATCAAGCATTTGTGAGACTAATGCAAAAGCAAGATAAGGATCTGCTGTAACAATGGCGCAGCCTTTTACATGATCTTTAAACTCAGGCTTGATCATGATGCAAGATGCTTGAGAGTCATCTAATACATCACGGTACTTAATGTCGGACAGGAAACTGATTTCACCTGCCTTGGCTGTCTTTAAGTTAGCAACTCTAACGATATCAATATCGCCGTCTCCGATTACCTCGGCATTGAGCTTGGCAGCTATGTCTTTTACTAACATTGCACTCTACCTTTTCACTGTTCCGACAAAAATTGCGCCCAGCGTCGTAGCCTCATGTTAGGCTCGTACGTGGGCGCTCCTCATAAATTCATCTTCTAAGCATTATAAGCTCACATTATTGGGAATATTTCATGAGCCTATAATCTAAAGTAACTTAGCTATGAGTCTAAATTACTTCTTGCCCTTAGCAGCAGAAACACGCTTGATAACATCTGAAGAGATGTCTAAAGCACTGATGGTGTAAGCAATAGCCTCACCACGTAAAACGAGGTCAATACCACGCTCAGCAGCAATTGAGTCGATAGCCTTCTGTACAGCAACGGCTAACTTACGGTTCTCTTCTTGAACGCGCTTTTGCTGATCTTCTTGCAGTGCACGAGCCTTTAACTGGAAGTCAGCCTGAAGCTGAGCAATCTCACGCTGCTTAGCGGTAAGTTCGTTGCCCTTGTACTTGCCAGAGTTAATGTCCTGACCTAACTTAGCGCCCTTCTCTTGCATCTTCTGCAGCTCTTGCTCACGAGAAGAGAATTCCTTGTTTAAACGCTTCTCAACCTCTTTAGCCTGAGGAATCTCATTCATGATGAGAGGTAAGTTAATTACTGCAACAGTAGGGGTCTTAGCAGCCTCAGCAGCTACAGCTGGACCAACAGCACCTAATAAAGCAACACTTAAGGCAGAGGCTAATAAAGCTTTCTTGAACATTTAGAATACTCCTGAAACCGTTATTTGGCGGTATTGATGCACCGACAGTCCATCTTTAGTAAGCCTTAGAGTACTGCCCGAGCAAAAGCAAGGAAAAATATGTTGGTTTGATGATACTACATTAACTGCAGTAGCTTAATCACTTACATCCATGTAGCTACAGTATAGGTCACTAAAATTAGGCTTGTCTTATAAAACTAGCTTATTTTCTTAAGAGCTGTGACTATTTAACAGACAATAAGCTGTAAGCATGTACGGATGAAAAGCAAAATCTTTTGGACAACGCTATTGCACTACGTTGTTATAGTAGGCCATACACTTGTGCATGTGCCTAGAAGGCCATACGCATGCTGCTTGAGCCTAGAAGGACTTATACGTATTACATATGGCTAGGAGGCTCTCAGACTTTGCCAAAGAGCCTGCTTTAGGCCTGTACAAGTTTTTTTTGCTCAGGCCTAGAGCTATATTTGAGCTTGGATATAGCTATCATTATTTGCACAATAAGACGCAATATACTTTTAAGCCCCACTACAAGACGGGGATTGCATGCAAGTTTAACTATGCCATCCCACGCCTTGTTGGTCTTATCTAAGAGATCTTAGAAACGACCACCGATGTCGAAGCTGAAGAACTCATCATCGTCACCATCTTGCTTAACAATTGGCTTAGACAGTGAGAATGACAGAGGGCCAACAGGTGACATCCAGGTTAAAGATACACCAGCTGATGCTGAGTAGTTATTTGGGCTAGAGTAGTCAGGGGCATTCTTATAGCCTGCTGTGTACTCATTCGAGTTAGTATCCCACAGAGCACCGGCATCAACAAAGACGGCGGTACGAACCTGTGAACGATAAGCCTCAGCCACAAATGGAGTTGGGAAGATAATCTCAGCTGATGCAGCCCACAGAGCGTTACCACCTAAATTATCATCATCATCAATGGTCAGAGTATCCTTCGAGCTGTGGTACAGAGCACGTGGACCAACACTATTACGCTTGAAGCCACGTAACCACTGATCACCACCTAAGTAGAAGTTATCGAAGAATGGTAACTTCTGCTTTAAGCCATCTACATTACCGTAACCATCACCATAAGCTACACGACCACGGATAGAGAACACGAAGCTGTGCTCGTCATTGAGTGGGAAGTAATGGAAGGTCTGAGCATCAAGCTTGTAGTACTGTAAGTCTGAGATGCTTGGCAGAGTAGTAAATAAGCTTAAATTCTGACGAGAACCGGAAGTTGGGAAGACGGTACGGTCTAAGTTATTACGGTTCAGGTTAATAGCAAAGGTGAAGTTTAAGAACTCATTATTAAGATTACCCTCACCATATGTTCTCCAGAAGTCGATAGCCTGTAAGAAGAACTTATTGGAGGTGATGTCCATCTGCTGAACACCAGCGGTATAAGTGATGTAGAGGTTATCGGACAGGGCATAACCAGTAGAAATATCTAAACCGATTTGCTCATTGTCATAAGAAACAACGTCTGCATCATCACCATGGAATGAGTCAAAGTAAACTCTGGCACCTAAAGAGATTTGATCGATGAGGAAGTATGGATCGGTATAACCAACTTCAATGTGCTCACGGAAGTCATTTTGGTAGGCTGAAATGTTAGCACGGGTACCCCAACCAAATACGTTGTTCTGGGAAATACCGGCCTGAATCATAAAGCCTGAGGAAGTACCGTAACCAATACCACCTTGAATAGAGCCAGTTGGCTGCTCTTTAACTACAGTCTCTAAGCTAACAGTGTCAGTTGCTACACCATTACGCTTAGTGTTGATATCTGCAGTCTCGAAGAAACCAGTTCTATTTAAACGACGCTTGGACTGCTCAACAGCTTCGTTAGAGAGCCAAGTGTTGTCCATCTGATTTAACTCACGACGGATAACAGTGTCGTCTGTAGAGACGTTACCCTTAATATTTACCTGAGTTACATAGATGCGCTCACCTGGATCAACCATGAAGTTGAGGTTTACGACCTTGTTGTCCTCATCGTACTCAGGGATAGCAACTACCTTGGAGTTGGCATAGCCATACTTACCTAAGAAGTTAGTTAAAACCTTCTCAGTATTAGTTACTTCACGAGCAGAATAAACAGCGCCCTTCTCTAAAGTAATCAGCTCTTTAAGCTGTGGACCATACTTTAAGACGTCGCCTTGTAAGGTGTAGTTACCGATAGTGTACTGATCGCCTTCGGTCACAGCTACAGAGAGGTATAAGCTCTTCTTATCTGGAGTTACAGATACTTGAGTGGAGTCTACGTTAAAACGTACATAACCACGATCCATGTAGTAAGAGCGCAGCTTCTCAAGATCGCCAGTGAACTTCTGAGTCTCGTAGCGAGAGTTGGCCATAACATTCCACCAAGGAACATCATCGCGCAGCTCCATCTGGGCTAATAACTCATCTTCAGTAAATGCCTTGTTACCGACGATGTTGATCTGATCGATAGCTGCTGCCTTACCCTCATAAAACTCGAGCTTAATGTCCACACGATTACGTGGCAGGTAAGTTAAAACAGGCTTAACCTCAGCAGTGTACATACCTGCTGAGTGATAGAAATCAACTAAGCTTTGCTCAATCTGGCTTAAGGTCTGGATATTGATTGGTTCACCAGCGCGTAAGCCCTGCTGCTCAACTACATTTCTCAGAGCTTCTTCTTGAATCTGTTCATTACCAGCAAAGGTAATAGCACCAATGGTTGGCAGCTCTTGAACATTAACAACTAAAGTATTGCCATCAAGACCTAAAGAAACATCTGAGAAGTTACCAGTAGCATATAAACGCTTTAAAGACTGAGCAACATTGTCGGAGGTTAATACGTCGCCTTGGCGAATAGGCATAGCCAGCAGCACAGCACCAAGACTTACACGGTTAAGACCACGAACGCGAATATCCTGTACGGTGACACCGTTTACAGCTTTAACGTTGTCACTAACCATGGAGCCAGTATTAAGGGCAGTCTGAGGGGCGGCTGATGAGCTAGAGGCCATAACAGCCAATACGCCCACTGCAAGTCCGCTTAAAAGAGTGCTTTTAAAGTGCTTGTTATCTGTTGACATCTTCAATCCAGAGTTAAAAAGAGTTGAGGTAACCGCAGCTAATTATACGACCGCTTCATTATCCTTATCATAGGAAAATGAGCTATTTGCCAAAACTTATTCTAAAGCCAATCACTGAACTTCATGGCCAAGGGATGGATTTAACAAAAGTTAAACATTTACCTTTCTTGGCAGACTTTTCCAATAAGTAAAGGCTGCAAAAGCTCGTCACTTCTATTCAGGATATTTATAACAGTCAGTGCTACCTGAGTAAAAACTACAGGCACTGCGCGACCTTAAAGGCCTGTGCTTTAGTGTCAACTAAGGTATAAACCTCATTTAACAGCAGTGAAGCTTCGTCTACACAAGACCGATCATCGCTAAATCCGCTATTGTACCCTAAAGAAAGGCGATGTCATTAAAAATTGCTAAGAATGTAAATCCAAGCAGTAGACATAAGCCTAAATAGAGCAGTGAGTTTTGCATGGCAGGGTTAAGCTTTTTGCCTACAACCTTTTCATAGGCTAGGAAAATAAGCTGTCCGCCATCTAATATTGGAATTGGCAGTAAGTTCAAGATACCTAAGTTTACCGATAACATGGCTAAGAACTGCAAAAAGTAAGTTAAGCCAGATTCAGCTGATTCGCCCGCTCCTTGAGCAATAGCAATTGGGCCTGAAATATTATCGGCGTTGATATGACCTGTAATTAACTTGTTTAAAGTCGTGAAAATAAAAGTAGAGAACTTCAAAGTCTCACGATATGCATGAACCATAGCCTCCACAGGACCATAGCTAAAGGTACTGTAAAGCTCAGGAATTGGCTCAACCTCTACGCCAATGCCGAAAAATGGGCTAGGCTCTTTTTGACCCTTACGCTCCATCTTGCTTGGAATAACGTTAAAGGTAATCTCTTGGCCGTTTCTTAAAACAGTAATATCCGTACCGTCAAAGCCTGAGTTACGCAGCGCACGACTTACGGCATACCACGTATCACAAGGAACACCATTCACAGCCAAGACGATATCGCCATCTTTAAGACCAGCCTTAGCTGCAGCTGAGTTTTCCTTATCGGCTAAGAAAATCTTGCGCTCAATCTTGCCTACACAATAATTAAGACCAATCTCATCAAAAAATGCAGTGTTACGGCTTAACTCGATACCACTAAGGTCAAGTACTAACTTACGCTCAGGGCCTTTACCTAAGTCTTCTTGTACTGTTACATCTACTTTAGAACCAATACCTGAAATAAGTTCTACTGAGGCATCGCGCCAATTATCAAGGCTTTTACCATCAATACTCTTGATGAAGTCATACTCTTTGAAACCTGACTCGGCAGCAATAGTTCCAGGAATCACTTCGCCAACTACAGACTTAAGACCTGACACACCCATCATGAAGGCAAGCCAGAATAAGACTACAGCAAGCAACATGTTAGACAAAGGGCCTGCAGCAATAATAAAAGCCCTCTGACCTATAGTCTTCTGATCAAAGCTATCATTTAGATCATCATCTTGCTTAGCATAAGAGTCTTTAAGATCTTCTACATTTACATCTTGGGAAGTAACGATATGCGCAAAGTCTGTCTCTATCACGCCATCTTTACTTTGCTCCGTTCCATCTACAGACGCATCTTTATGATCTTTGCTAGTAAAGAATGAACCTTTGCGAGTTGATGAGGTAGAGTCTTGCTCCTCTTCTTTATCGTCGTACTCACCTTTCATCTTCACATATCCGCCTAAAGGCAAAAGACAAATGGCAAACTCAGTACCATTACGCAATATACGTCGGTAGATAACAGGACCAAAACCTAAGGCAAAGCGATAGACCTTCACCTTGCATAAGCGAGCAGCAAAGTAATGACCGCCCTCATGAATGGTCACAAGGATGCCAAGCGCAATACAGAAAAAGAGAAGGTTCCAAACTGCAGAGGTCATTGCCACTCCAAAGAAAAACTGATGGAATTTTGTGGATTGTATGCTACCAAAAAACAGACTCTAACTTAATAAGAAAGTTTCATCATGCCACATAAGAATGCCTTTCACATCCCATAACAAGCATGTTCAACTAACTATTCAAAAGCCTGAATGCAATGTCACACTATAGTGCGTTATCAGTCGATATCAAATCTCTCTAGCATACTGTTATAAAAACGAGACGCTTTACAAACTTTTACAAGTTTAGTTTGACTATAACAATTATTCTTATGTAGTATCTAGGATAGCAAACATGACATCATTACTTGAAAGAAATGCACTTTATGTAACGGTTTCAAAACCAACCAACTTTCAATAATAAGCCATGATTTGCCAGCAGATTTTGCTGCAATGTGAATAGTGTTAACGACCTACCTAACTTACTAGGCTATTGAATAGTTCCAAACACCAATCCTTAGTTACTTAATGTTTAAGCTCTAACACTCTCACATCCGTACATCTTCGCAATTGGTAATGGAGATATTATGTCATCCACTAGCATCGACAAAGTCAGACCTAAAGACTTATACACTGGATCTGTCTACGAGATCATCACTCAACACGGTTCAAGCATTTCAGAAAAAGCGTTTATCTCGCCAAACATTCCTGAAAAGAAGCTCAATGGAGCCATCAAGGGAGGCACAGGTAACACATGTGATGTCGAAGATGTTTACATGATCGTAGACTTAACTCTCTTTGGCAGTGCAACTGATTGTCTTCTCTTTAGCAATGACAGCTTGTACATCAAAGAACTTCTCGAAGACTCTCGTAGACTTCCATACACTTTAATCAAAGAGGCAAGAGAGAAACTCGTTACCAAAAGAGATAAGGACGAGGTTAAGGTCAGTAGATATTTAGAAATTGAATTGAATACTGGCTATGTGCATAGCTTTGATATTTTCCAGCTTGAAATTCTGGAAACAGCCAAGCTTATCAACTCGATCATTAATGCTGTACAGCGCCCTCAAGAAGAAAAAGCTGCTGAAGAAAAAGAGAGTCTCATCAAGCGCATTCCACTTGAAGACATGCCAGAAGAGATTCGTATTGCCTATGTCAAAGCGATCATTTCTCTGTTCATGGATGATGGCCAAATCTCAAGTGCAGAGTTTTGTGAGATCTATGCGTTAATTGCTAGACTCAACCTTCCTACTGATATTAGACAAAAACTTATTTTCTTCAATAACACCAGTGAGTCAGCAGTGGATATAATCAGGGGCGTGTTACCTCAACTTGATGAGGCTGCTAGGGTAGAAATCATCCACTCCCTTGGCAAAGACATGATCTATGTGCTTGGCAAAACCTCAAATCTTACTTGGGATCAAAGCCCAACTATCAGTCGCTATGTTAAAGAGTTCAAGATCTCTCAAGAGCAGATTGAGTTCTACATTGATGCAATTGAATCTGATGAAAAGCTATTCGATGACAACGTTGATGACTCAGGTTTAGAAAACGGCATGCGTGCTGTAATTTCTTCAGCTGCAGGTGTCGGCGTTCCAATTGCAGCTTTGTACTTTTCAGGTTCTGTTGTAGGTCTATCAGCTGCAGGTATTAGCTCTGGTTTAGCAGCACTTGGCTTAGGCGGTCTGTTTGGTCTTTCTGGAATGGTTACTGGCATAGGTGCTCTGTTAGTAATTGGCTATGGTGCTAAGAAAGGCGTTGATATCCTTTCTGGTAAGAGCGATATCGAAAAGCGTAAGAAGAAAGAGTTGATGCTGTATGCTGTATGTAATCAGCTCAACAAGACCATCAACCTTATCATTGAGGACATCAGATTCTTCACCAATCAATACACTGACCTAATGGCTCGCTATGATGCTCAAACTGAAGAGCTTGAGACTGTTTTAGACAAGCTTAATAATCTAATGGCTCGTATTAAGCGTATGTCTGATAGCGGTGCATCCATGGTGCAAAACTCCAACAAAGTTAACTGCTTGGCTATTAAACAGTCTATTCCTCGCCTCTTAGACGAAGAACGCTTAAGTGTTCTGACTCAAGACGCTACTAAGAAGAAACTCTACTCTTTGATCATTCAGTTCTACGAGAAAGGCGAGGATCTTAACTCTTCTGGTGAAGTCATTACTGTTTATAGACTCAAGAATGACCTCGAAACTGAAGAGCTTGAGATGATCCAAAAGGGCCTTGAAGCTTTAGACTACTTCTCTGCATCAAGTATGGCCATGCAAGGTATTTCTAAGCTTAAGAGTTTCTTTAACTAGCACAGCCTTACTCAAGCATACACTAAGCTTTAGTTAAGTCCCTTAGAGGGCCTTTGCGTAGTTTTAAGATGCTCAAATAGACTAAGAATAAGAGCAATACATGTTGATATGTATTGCTCTTTTAGTAGGTATTGATATGGTCTTTGGATTTTTTAAAAAGACAATTAGCGTTCAAAAGAAAGTAGCGCAAGTCGTTACAGCACAACACGATCGCCTGACTAAAACTAAGGGCAACATCGGAACATTGTATAAGCATGGAGCCAAGATCGAAAAGTCTCAAGATATATTTGATGCGCGTTTAGATGATGTTAACAGTGCTGTGATGGGTCACTAAATTTAGACCCTATGTGTCATTTATTTGTTTCAAAATAGCTCAAAAAGTCTTATTTAGCTATTGACTTTTCTTAAAATGAGTTAAGTGATGGTTTTGCGGCTATTTTTATAAAAATTTAAATGACCAATGTTAGTTGTGTGATATGTATAGCTTTTACAACTGTTTTCTATATCAAATAAATGACCCTTGCTATATAGGTCATTTACATACTAGGTTTAATAGAACAATAAATCTTAAATGACCAATGTTAGTTGTGTTATATGTTATCTTT
>NZ_AXWV01000068.1 GCF_000482845.1 Anaerobiospirillum succiniciproducens DSM 6400 | reverse complement strand
ATGGCGGAATCAGAATCCGCTGCCTTACCGCTTGGCTATACCCCTACGATAAAAAAACTCAATTAGTGGCAGGGGTACCTGGGCTCGAACCAGGGCGTGACGGGATCAAAACCCGTTGCCTTACCACTTGGCTATACCCCTAAACACTTGAGTTTGTCGTCAAAGACAACGGCGCTCATTATATCTGATAGTTTATGCCTGTCAATAGCTTTTAAACAGAATTTTACATTTCTATCATCTTGCAACCATCACTCCCTATATCAAAGGCTTGTATAAGCCAAAATACAGACAGCTTTGAATGTGAGTATTAGACAGCAGACACTTAAACTTAAGCTAAACAATCATAGCTCTTAGGCCATCACCTTACTTTAGTCTAGTGTGAATAGATTGTTCTTTTGTGGTGCTTAATAAGACCTCAAGCGTACAAGATAATTGCTTTCCAAGCAGTGACTTTAATGTAGCCATGAGCTTAAAAGTAAAAAGGCTCAAACTAGCTTGTAGTTGAGCCTTGTGCATGGAACTTCATGTTCGATACATGAGGTACTTTAACCTGTGGTAGCTTTTAGTTGATGCGATTGCCCTCAAAATCAAGCTTGAAAGGCTTGCCTTGCTCACTTGAGTAGTCGCTGATAGTTTCAAACGAGTCCCAGCCCATATCTTGAGGTAGGCCCATAGAATCGATGATGTCGAATTCCCAGCCGTCATCCTCGGTAAACTCGTTAAAGTGGGTGTAGCACTTTTGCATCTGCTCAGCAAAGAACACTTCGTAGCCTTTAGCGCTGTACTGAGGGTTATATTGCATATTCAAAACTGTGAGCATGTAGGTTTTATAAGAGAGCGTATCGATGCCCAATTTGCGATTTGAAACGCCGTATTTCATGAAGATAGCAGGCATCTCGTCTAAAAGTAGCTCTTGCAAGTAGCGGCGTTCATTACCCTCTACGCCCATGGTCTTATAGCCCTGTTGAGATAGCATAAAGACATTGCTAAATGCACTACGCATATAGTGCACGCCGGCAATGCAGGCCTTTTGATCAGAAAATTGGGTTGGAAAATTTTCAACTTGCTCAAGCGCTTCAGAGCTTATATTTGGAGCTGCCCAGCTTGTGGCAGATAATGAGCAGACTGCGCTAATCACAGCACCTAAAATCAGTTTTCTCATACAAACCTCTCTGAGCTATACCAGTATTTCGAAAAATGAGTCCTATATCCATGCCCATTAATGTACATGGCCGTTTTTATTGTTTACGATAAAGCCAAGAAGCTTATATTTATCGCCTGTGCTCTATCGAAGATAGCCTAGAGCTTGACGCCTATGCTATTTATAAGTCACACGTAGATTATATAGAAACTTGTACAAATCTTTTCTTGCACGCATCTCATTTACCTAAGTTAGTACTATCTATAAGCCATTATGATCTACAAATAAGCAAAGAGAGTGACGATACGAGCTCTCATCGAGCTCAAACTATGCTGTCAAACAATGCAACCTAATCTTTCGTACACTTAAGAGCAATTTAGCTTATGATAGATGTGGTACTCTTTGCCGAATTAACTAGGTAGAACTAAACGTCCTTAGTTGAAGGATTAATGGATTGAACCATGTTCTTAGCTAAATATTCCCGCTCATTAATTTCAAAGCCACAAACATCTGTGTGCGTAATTTCAAGCGCATTAGCTTTATTACTCAGTGCTTGCTCATCATCTAGTGATGAGAGTAATGCTAAGGCAAGTGCAACATCCTCATCACACGCAGACAATCGCATTGTCTACATGATCCCTGACTATAGAGGTAAGTCATGGGGAGCTCAGGATGAAGATGATTACCTAAATGCGCTGCAGAAAACTGACTTAGTGTTTGATGAGGACAAAGTTCAACTCATTAACATTCAAGGTGCAGCCCCAAGCCGCATTGTGCTGTACAAGCAAATAGCACCACTCACTGAGTCTCAAGATCAGCAAGCTGAGCAAAATGATGCTCAAGGCGATACACAGTCAACTGATGGCAAAGACAATGTAGCATCCCCTGCACAAGATAATAATGAGTCACCACAACAAACTGACTCGGATGATAAATCCGCCGCTCACGAGGCTGCTAATGTAGCCTCAGCCCAAGATTCTGCTAATGTAGCCTCCGATCATGAGGCTGCTAAAGTAGCCTCCGCGCAAGATTCTGTAGCAGAGCCATTATCCTTAGTTGAGGTTGCTACTTTAGCAGGTGCAGACTCGACTAGCGCCACCATAGAAACACCTGCTGATAAGGTAGTACGTGTTTCTTCTATCCGTGACCCCCAAAATCATTGGCAAAAATCTTCTAAACCTTGCTACAACTGCACTAACCCAACTGAGTACGATCCTTACTATTACGAGCCTTTCTACAAAAAGTTCCCAACTCCAGGCGTCGATAAGAAGTAGCCACTCACTCCTCAAAAAACGACTACCATTCTCGTTGTAGCCACGTCCTTGCCAAGCTCCTCTCCTTACGCTCCCTTGCAAACATCATCATTGCCATGCCTGCATAATGTCATGGCCAAATCATTACGCCCATTCAACGCTAAAAGCATTCAGGTTACTCAGTCCCAACACCATTCTGGCCATTCAAACCAAAATAATTACGGCCATGCAGACAAAATCATTAGGCCCATGCAGGGAGTGTCCAGTCTTTTTATATCTGAGATCATGCTCTGTTACGATCTTAAAAAAACGTAACCTCAACAGCGCAAAAGAGCATATTTTTCTTCTGGGACGCGATCGTGCTGCTCTGTGGTGATTTTTCTGGGCGTAAAAAAGGGCAGTGTCATAAGACGCTGCCCTGTTTGGTTTGTTAAGTAATAATCATTGCTACTTACGTGGTTGTACGTAATGAACACCAGGATCAGCTGGCCAACCTGGAGTGCCTGGCATTATCGGATGCTGAGGCTCATGCATACCAGGTGGTGGCGCATAGCTTGGGCCTGAAGATGAAGGTGGTCTGCCAGGGTAATGTGGCGGCCAGCCTGCTGGAGGTTGCCATCCTGGAGGTGGTCTCCAGCCTGGGTGATTAGGAGGCCAGCCTGGAGGTGGATTAGCTCCTGTTGGAGGCACCCAACCTGGTGGAGGCTGCCAACCAGGTGGTGGATAACCACCTTCCCAACCTGGAGGTAATTGACCATGGCTACCAATGTAGTCGTATAAGTAAACATCGTAGTTCACATCATACTGATTTGGATTTTCGACGGTCACTACATTACCGTACTGATCTGTATATGTATAAACACTTGGTGGATTGGTGTAGTTGACGTTTTGGTTGTTGGCTAACTCTTTACGATAAGCTGCCACTTCCTCAACTGTACCAACCATGGAAGGGGTATTGGTACCAAATACCTTTACTAACTGCTCACGTACTGGAGCTGAGCTTGTATCTTGAGTGCCTGGCACCTCAATAGATGAGCCTACAGCAACTAAATTGCTACCACCATGAGCCTTGCCTTGAGGCGCAGGAGCTTGAGCTGCTAGAGCTTGTTGTTGAGCTTGTGCCTGTTGCTCGGCTGTGACAGCTTGGTTTTGAGTTGCAGCTTGTGACTGTTTTAGGGTGGTAACCGTACCTTTAAATGGCCCATGATCTGGAACGCTTTGAGCTGAGGCGATCACGGCGGCATTTACTGAGGCTGTAGCTGCAGCTGCATTGGTTGCGGCAGTAACGATGCTCGATGGATATGAGGTGACACGATTTTTCTCAGGATCCCATGCAGTGCCTACCTTAGCTTGCTTATAAGCTGGCTTTTCAGGCAGCATTGGTTTAGCTACATACTGATACTCAGAGGCAGTCTTATTAGTACCGTAGCTTTTGACCCTGTCTTTTGATCTATCTTTTAAGCGCTTGTCAGCCTTGTCATCGTACGGGGCGTTGTAATGCTCCTTAACTGCTGCAATAGCCTTAGAGACATTCTCAGCATCAGCACGATCTTTTGCTCTTTTCTTGGCACTCTCATCAGCTGTCTTTTGCTCAGATGTAGCTGCAACTACAGCTTTATCTTCGCTCTTGGCGCTCTTAGCTTTTGCATCTGCAGAGATCTTATCTTTTGCATCTGCAGTGCTCTTAGCATCAGCTTTAGTCTGGCTCTGCCATTGGCTTGCAGCCGTGGAGTTTTGCATGGCAATCTCAGCTGCACGAGCACGAGCTTGCTCAGCTAAAGCAGCATTAGCTTTAGCTTGTGCCTCGTTAGCCTCTTGTTGAGCTTTGGCAGCTTCTTGAGCTTTCTTTTGAGCCTCTTCTTGAGCCTGAGCTACAGCAATGGAGCGTCTTGCTTTCTCAACTGGGGTATTGGCCTCTTTAGCAGCCACCATAGCGCTAGCTGAGTCAATCACAGCACTATTTTGCTCCCCAATCGAGATGTTCTTAGCAGGCTCTAAAACGACCTCATCACCAAGCGGCAAAATAGGAGCATCAGCAGGCAAGTCTGTCCAATCAGCTTTAGCAGGCGCTACAGCACCTTGCGACTTGTTGGTGATAGTTATATTGCTAGATTGCTGAACTTGAGCCTGAGCGATGGCTTCTCGTGCGGCATCACCCTCTAAGAGCTCTTTGGTAATCGGATCTATAACAGGATCATCGCCTGCGTAAATAGACACGTTATTAGCAGTACTTGCATGCACTGTAGCAAGTGTCGGCAAGGCAGTGACTAAGCACGCGCCGATGCAAATACTTAAGGTAGACTTACTTAGCAATTTAACCTCCTACTTAGGTAGAGAAAATGCCAATCCAATCTTGCTTAGACACAAAATCTTTCTTACTTGTTAACGCACTCAAAGCTTGTCGTGCAAGCTTGTTGCTATCAGTAAGTGCTAAATGTATTGCAAAAGCAAAGCCTAGCTCGTCACTTGTTGATCTAGATCTAAATTAGCCCTGCTTTCACATGCATAAAAAGTAAAAAAGGACGGTTTTACCGTCCTCTCTCATATCGCTGTTAATAGCCTCAGTGGCTATTCATTAATTTTGCTTATGTAGCTATTTGGCGTTTTGTGTTGCGCCCTGAGCATTATTTTGCTCGCTCTTAGCAGCTACCGTTTCACTATTAGTAACAGTTTCAACTGCAACAGCTGACTGCAGCACTGCAGGAGATCCGGCAGTATCGCTTGCAATAACGCTCGTTGTTGCCTCAGTCGGTGCTATAGCTGCACTAGCTGCAGCTGTTGCAGCAGGAGTTGCGGTTGCTGCTGTTGCGGCTGTGCTTGCTGCTTGAGCGGCTGTGGTTGCTGCGACTGCACCTGATGATGGGGCATTTGCATCGGCGGCGGCAACGGTAGCTACATTTTGGCTAGCAACATTTAAAGTGGCATTGCTAGCGTTTTGCATGGCAGCATTGTTAACTTCTTCGAGGATACGATAGTGCTTGGCATCGATCTTCACTTTGAACATGTTGCGGTCAACTTCACCGTAGATTTCGATGAGCTGATCTTTGTGCACATATGACCAATCGACGTCATCATCAAGTTCAACCTCAATTGACTGTCCAATTAAGTCGGTGAACTCGTAGTTGTTATCGTACAGATAGCCTGTAAGACGACCTTTAATTAGCACTTCAGCCTCATCAGAAGCACCAGTTTGCACCTGATGCACTGAGGTTAAGTAAAGATCAAAACCAGTAGGCATGCGCAAAGCTTCATGGTACTTATCTTTAGCTTGTGCTTGAGAAAAAGGCATAGCAAGTGAGGCAGCAAATACTAAAGAGATTGCTGTCAATAGCACTGAACGTCTATGCATTTTGATTACACCATTGAACAAGGCCATAATCGAATCCCATCCTAGGCGGTCTTACAGCTTGGCTTAAATCTTAGTTGGACAGTTCCTAAGTTTGATCTTTGCCAATCACTCCACTGCAGCTAAAGTAGCTACAGCCCATTATCTTTTATTGTATTTGAATTTTCTTAGCTCAAAGTTAGACATAAGTATATAAAACATCTTATATGCAAGATCTGAGCTTTTAGGGGGCTAGATTCTAATCTAAGTGCCTATCAAATGCTAATTAAGCGCATCATCCATTACGCTTTAGAGCCTAAAACTACCATGCTATGCACGAGAGTAACAAGCCGTACTCTTAGAGCGTACGATACTAATAAGATAAGCTGCCCCTCTTATCAAAGCTATACAAATACGGGTGCTATATTAAGCCAAACAAATTAGCTGAACCTTAGCATAGCTAAGTTTGCAGCGCTAACTGATAGATACAAGACGTAATTAAACTATAAGAAACGATTGCATCTTGCTTGACGCGATAGCTAATTGACGCAGTTTGAAGGCGTAAAACTGATTAAGATGCGCATTAGGCACATAATTGTGTGGGTTTTTCCCATAATAGCGCTATAATGTCGCGTTTTGGGATTGCATCCCTTGTTTATGCCGCTTTATACAAGCTTTGCATCATCAACCTACAGGATCTAGCAAAAGGTACACACTAATGTCCGAGATAACTGGTATCAGGATTAACACTAACGCCAAACTGCAAATGGGTACTTTCCACGTAGCAGTATGGGGTTGTCAAATGAACGTATATGATGCAGATCGTATCCGTGATTTGATGACAGCCTCTGGTTATGTGGAGAAGGCAGAGCCTGATGGTGCTGACGTTATTATTCTCGTGACCTGTGCTGTTAGAGCAAAGGCTGAGGACAAGGTATTCAATCAGATCGCAACCTGGCGTCATCGTGGCGTTACTAACGATGAGACCGTAATTGCCTTAGGCGGTTGCGTAGGCTCTGAGCTTGGTCAGCAAATTATTGAGATGAACAAGGGCGTATCTATCGTCTTTGGTCCTCGTACTGCTCACCGTCTGCCTGCTATGGTGGCTGCATTTAGAGCAACTGGCGATCATATCGTTGACGTTAAGGCTGAGGCTTTAGAGAAGTTTGATGCTCTGCCTGAGCAAGGTCAGCGTGGTCCAAGCGCCTTTGTAACCATTATGGAAGGCTGCTCTAACAACTGCACTTACTGCATCGTGCCTCACACCCGTGGCGGCGAGGATTCACGTCCTGAGCAAGACATCTTAGATGAGATTGCTATCCACTTAGAGCACGGCGTTAAGGAAATCCACCTTTTAGGTCAGAACGTTAACTCTTACCGTGGCTTAAATGCCGAAGGCAAGGTGGGTCGTTTCTCATCCTTACTTTACGAAGTAGCCTCCATTCCAGGTGTTGAGCGTCTGCGCTTTACTACCTCTAACCCAATGGAGTTTACCGATGATATCGTGCAGGCCATTGCCGATCTGCCAATCATCGCTGATTCTATCCACATTCCTGTGCAGTCAGGTTCTGATCGCATCTTAAAGCTGATGAAGCGTGATTACACTTCTGACTCCTATCGTGAGTTAGTAGCTAAATTACGTAAGGCCCGTCCAAATATCTACATCTCCACCGATATCATCGTAGGCTTCCCTGGTGAGACTGATGAAGATTTTGCTGAGACCATGCGCTTAGTGAACGATATTAAATTTGACTCCTCCTTTAGCTTTATCTACTCCAAGCGTCCAGGCACCCCAGCAGCTGACTTAGAAGACCCAGTTCCACTTGATCACAAGAGACAAAATCTCTATGTACTCCAGGCTAAGCTTGAAGAGTATGCCTCCATGTACTCTCAGCAGATGCTTGGCACCCGTCAGCGCGTTTTAGTTGAGGGTATCTCTCGTAAGAACGAGAACGAGCTCAAGGCACGTACCTCTAACAACCGTATTGCCGTATTTGAGGGCAGCCGTGACTTAGTGGGCAAGATGATTGATATCGACGTTATCAAGGTTATGAGCCACACCCTCAAGGGCCAAATCGTTAACGCCTAATAGCCATCTTTTAGATAGCTAAATCATACAAAGCCGAAGACCTTAGGGTTTTCGGCTTTGTTGTTTTTATACAGCAGCAATATTACTTACCACGTGTTGATGATGTAGCCAAAGACGGACTATATTGGTTTATTTGCAATAGACTTAACTAGATTTTAGTGATTCTTTTGGCCTTTTGGGCTAAGATCATGCGGTACTTTGTTTAGCTATCTAGGAGCAAAAATTGACCAAAGCTAACATCGAGAAAGATGGCGACGAGCGTCGCTTTAATGTAGAGCCTGCTGATCGTCAGCGTATTGCCTATTTACTTGGCCCAGGTAATGAAAACCTGCAGCAAATTTCTCAGCGTTTAGGTGTTGAAATCTTAAATCTTGACGCTGGCTTCTGCATCAAAGGCCACGGCAAGAAAGCGATTGCAGCTGAGCGTATTATCAAACAGCTCTATCTCGAAACTGCTCCTATCGGCAAACAGCGCAAGCCTAATTTCATCACTCCTGACATGGTTAACTTAGCCATTGTTGAGAATACCCACTTAGAGGCTGATCAAGAAGATAGTCCAAATCCACTGGATTTTTACGATCAAGATACTCAGCTTGAGGCCGCTGAAAACGCCCGCACCGCCATTAAAAAGCACGTGCGTAAAGGCGAGGGTAAAGAAGATGGTGAGCGTGGTAGCGTAGGCGAGCTCTATCACAAAGCCTCATCATTAAAGACTCAGCGCGGTGTGATTAAAGCCCGTACTCCAAATCAGGCTGGCTACATTTCTCAAATCATTAGCCACGATGTGAGCTTTGGTATTGGACCAGCCGGTACTGGTAAGACCTTCCTTGCTGTCGCTGCTGCGGTGGATGCGCTGACCCGTAATGAAGTACGTCGTATTATCTTAACCCGCCCTGCAGTTGAGGCTGGTGAAAAGTTAGGCTTCCTCCCTGGTGATTTATCCCAAAAGGTTGACCCTTACTTACGTCCTCTGTATGACGCCCTCTTTGAAATGCTCGGCTTTGAAAAGGTAGAAAAGCTCATTGAGCGTCAGGTAATTGAAATTGCTCCATTAGCCTATATGCGTGGTCGTACTCTCAACGACAGCTTTATCATTTTAGATGAGGCACAGAACACCACCATCGAGCAGATGAAGATGTTCTTAACTCGTATTGGCTTTAACTCCAAGGCAGTTATCACAGGCGATCCATCTCAGATCGACTTACCAAAGAATGTACGCTCTGGTTTGCGTCATGCTATGGAAGTGCTCTCTAAGGTTGATGCCATCTCCTTTACCTACTTCATCTCTGATGACGTGGTTCGTCACCCAGTGGTTGCAGCCATTGTTAATGCCTACGATGCTTGGGACAAAAAGGAACATGAGCGTGAAGAGCGCGAAAAGTCAGAGCGTCCACCACGCTTTGAGCGTCGCTATGGACAACGCCGCTATGATGATCGCTTAGAAAAGCACATCGACGCTGAATACCAAATCCCAGGTGATGAAGGTGAGACTAATAGCAATGGCGATCAGCAAGCTGACCCATCAAGCGTTCATGGCGTAAGCTTTGCGGCTACCGATGAGTTTGAGCGTACCTTAAAAGAAGATATGGACTCTTTAGAGCGCGAACATAGCAAGGCACAAAAGGCATTCTCAACTGGTTTATCTTTTGACAAAGCCATTGATGATCTCATGGACGAAGATAATGAGCCATCCAAGGCTGCCAAGTCCACTTTAGCTAAAGAAGATATCTAATTGCTAAAGCAATTACCAAAGTAATTGCGCTCTATCACCATCTATTTAGAGGCATCAGCATATGTATGAGCTGATGCTTAATACATTAAGGCTCTGTAATGGAGCCTTTTGCTTATATGGCAAAGGATCATGTATGCAACAGATCAATATCGATTTACAAATTGCCGTTGAAGACACTGCGCTCATACCTGCACTTGAAGACATGCAAAAGTGGGCACGCGCTGCTTTTGATTATGTAGGTTTTGCTAAAGACTGTGCTTTTTCTGCACGCTTTGTAACTAACGATGAGATCCAAACTCTTAATCGTGAATACCGTCAGATGGATAAGCCTACTAACATCCTCTCTTTTCCATACGAAGAGCCTGAAGAGCTTGCTACTCTGCCAGAGGAAGTCTTAGCTGAGCTTAATGCTACAGCCGAAGAAGAAGGCGATGAGAATATGGGCACCTATCTTGGCGATCTTGTCATCTCCATGGCAGTGCTAACTAAAGAAGCGCAAGAGCAAGACAAGAGCTTAACTGAGCATGCAGCCCATCTTATCATTCATGGTTGCCTCCACTTACTTGGCTATGACCATATTACCGATGAAGAAGCCGAAGAGATGGAAGGCATAGAGATTAAAGTGCTTGAAAAGCTTGGCTATGCCAATCCATATGCTGCAGATGAAGACTAAAGAGAACTCATCTTCATAAAGCACCTCATCTTAATCGCCGTTCGCTCATTGAATGCTATCTCCTTGAACGCTATCTCTTTGCACGTTAGCTCATTGAACGCTATCTCTTTGCATGCGCCGCTAATCACTAAAGAGCATAGCTTTTGTGTAAATTTGTAAGCACTTTGCCTAACTTCACATGAAGCTAAACTCAGTGCGCTAAGATAGCTTAAGGTGATCATGTGCTGCCTAAAGTTGTGCAAATCCAGATAATTGGGCATTTGTGGCAATTTAATTGGCAAGTTTTTGCGGGCTCTTTCACGCTAAAACATAGTTTGCGCCAATCTAAAGTAACTCTAGGCTATAATGACATCATGTTTTTGAGTACAGGAGTTTGAAAACTTTCTTATGGGATCTGAATCTGAAATTCCGCAACACATGTCATTTCTCTCACGTACACGTGAGCGTCTCATGCGTGCCGTCTTAAAACGCGGACTCCCATCCAACCAAAGTGAGCTTGCTAAGGTTATTGAGCAGGCTAGCCAGGATGACATCATTAACGAAGAAACTGAGGATATGATTCGCGGAGTCTTCGATATCACACAGCGTCGTGTGGCTGATGTAATGATCCCACGCTCTCAGATCAGAGACATTGATAGTGAGTGCACTATTGGTGAGGCTATCAAGATTGTAATTAAGTATGGCCACTCCCGTTATCCTGTATCTTTTGAAGATAAGGATCATATTCAGGGCATCTTAATGGCAAAAGATCTGCTCCCTATGGCAGATCAGTGCGACAAGAAGATCAGCGACTTTCCAAATCTCTTAAGAAAGCCAGTGATTGTTCCTGAGAGCAAGCACGTTAATCGCATGCTCAAGGACTTTCAGAAAAACCGCTTCCACATGGCTATTGTGGTCGACGAGTACGGCGGTGTATGCGGTCTTATCACTATTGAAGACATCATTGAGCTCATCGTCGGTGAGATCAACGACGAGTACGAGACTGAAGTTGAGGGTACTAACATCACCAAGAGTGGTGATAATACCTACATCGTAGCTGGCTGCACTCCAGTTGAAGAGTTTGAAGAATACTTTAAGACTACCTTCCCTGACATCGATGTCGATACTGTTGCAGGCCTAGCACTGCACTACCTTGGCCACATCCCACAAAAGGATGAGCAAGTAAGCCTCAACGAGTTTACCTTCAAGGTTCTCGACACCAAACTCCATCAAATTAACACCCTGCAGGTAACTGTAGCGGCCAAAGAAGACGAATAATTAACTAGTCATCTTCTTGGCAAGCACCTCTTGCCTCCATGCTACTTACCATGTGTAAGTAGCATGCTCATACCTTAGCCGAGATATAAACTACTCCCACAGCAAAGATCTTAGCTACTTCCCCCTGCTCGCGCGCATTGTTACTTGATATTTAGCACTATTGATCGCTATTAGCATTCATGGATTTTAATAAGCTAGCAATCATACCTTCTAATGAGCTAGCCGGGAGTGTCCAGCCTTTTGCCAGCATTTGAAATGCACTCTCTATTGCCTTAACGAGGCTTAAGCGCTCATCCCATTGTCTTTATTTTTCGTGAAAGCATTTGCTCGGCATGAGCTAACAGTGAGTAAATCATGCCCCTTTAACGAGCTTTTGCAAAAATATCAGTCCCTTATTCGGTGCGTTATCTAAACACACCTCTTGCTCAGGGCTAATATTTTCCCATTGTTTTTGTACCATACGATCTTTCGAGCCGAAATTGTTACTTCTAGGCAGATTGTTGGCTTATTTAAGCCGTTGCCACTACTGAGTAGTGCATGATTGATGTACGCGCCTTTTCACTCAATTTTGGGTGATTTGAATGATTAGAATAATTTTTACATAGCACAGTGTTTCCTAGATATACAAGTAGCGCCCAGCAATAAAGCAAGGGCGCATCTTAAGGCTTACTTTTAGTGCTGCATAAAGGGCTGCTATTTTTCTTTGGTAAAGTTTCTCACAAATGACGGGCTCAATGATTGAGTTAAGCATCAAGCACTTTTAGCAATGTAAACATGCAATCCGTCACTCCATTCCCCACACATAAATTAGGTGCTCGACACCTTTTGGAGATTTTATTATGGCTTTTACCGTTAGAACAAACGCTCCTTTCCGTGCTGATGTAGTTGGCTCATTCTTACGTCCTGACGTGCTGCATAATGCACGCAAACTTCACGCCGGTGGTCTATTGGACGACGCTGGTTTAAAGAAAGTTGAGGACGAGTGCATTAGCGACCTTGTCAAAAAGCAAGTTGCTCATGGTCTTAAAGTCATTACCGATGGTGAGTTTCGTCGCAGCTGGTGGCACCTGGATTTTATGTGGGGATTGACGGGTGTTGAGAAGGCCTCTAGAGAACGTGGTTACGGCTTTGTGGGTATTGATACTCGTGCCGAGACTGCAGTTATCACCGGCAAAATCTCTGGTGAAAACCACCCTTTTGTCGAGCACTTTAAGTTTGTTAAGCAATTTGAATCCTTAGCAGATGGTTTAGTTGCAAGACAAACCATTCCTGCCCCTGCTCAGACTTTGGCTACTTTCCTTAATGTACGCAACACTGAACTTAAGACTAATTGGCGCGACTTCTACGCAAGTGAAGAGGCACTAATCGAAGACATTGGCGCAGCCTATCGCACTGTAATTAAAGATCTCTATGCAGCCGGCTGTCGCTCAGTGCAAATTGATGATTGTACTTGGCCAGTACTGTGCGATGAAGAACTCGTAAAAAACAGCGGTCTAGATGTAGATCATTTGGCATCACTCTACCTCAAAGCCAATAATGCTGCACTACAAGACAAGCCTGAAGATCTCAGAATTTGTACTCACATTTGCCGTGGTAATTACCGCTCTCATTACTTCTCAAAGGGCTCATACGATCGCGTGGCTAATGTAGTGTTTGCTCATGAGAATGTCGATGCTTTCTACCTTGAGTATGATGATGAGCGCTCTGGTACCTTTGAGGCATTACAGCTCATTCCAAAGAACAAGCAAGTAGTCTTAGGTGTCATTACCTCTAAGCGCCCTGAGCTTGAAGATGAGGCTTTCTTAGAGCAGCGTATTGCCAAAGCAGCTGAGTACTTCCCACTTGATAACTTATGCCTCTCACCTCAATGCGGTTTTGCCTCTACTGAAGAGGGCAATTCCCTTACCGAAGATGAGCAATGGGCTAAGGTTGACTTAGTAGTACGTACTGCCAAGAAGATCTGGGGCTAATTAAGTACAACTAATCAGTATTAGCGCAAATTAAATCTGACTGACAAAAAGCAAAGGCCAAATTGTGCATGAATATTTGTTCATGCCTCTTTGGCCTTTTATGTGTCCATTATCTATAAAGTCAGCTTTGCTCAGCTACCTAACTAATATGAAGTCAGCTTTGCTCAGCTACCTAACTAAAATGCCTTTGAGCTTTAAGGAGATAGCATAGCTTACGCTTGAACAAGAGCGCTATCTTAAGATGCTATTAATCTAAAGAGCCTTGTGCTGCTGGTTTGGCCTCATCAACATTGAGGCTATCATCATAAGGCTCAGGGGCTGGCACCACATCTTTGCTCTCATCGATGGCCGGTGTCTTAGGCAGAGAGTCCACATCCCCCTTAAGTAATTCAGAGCGCTTAGGTTTGATAGTTTCAGGTGCTCTTAAGACACCTTTGCCTGTTGGGCAGCTGTAGGCACGGCCAGATAAGAAAAACTCAGTTGGAGCCATGCCGCTTGGACCATGTAAAAATGGGCCGTCGTCATAGAAGAAAAAGCCAGGCATGACACTCATATTGGTCTCAACTAAGTGATTACCACCAAGCTGAGCCGTCTTAAGCTTGAGCAGACGACGTGCTGATTCTAAATTGACTGCGCCATAGTGATTGTTAACATCACCAACGAAGGTACATCCCACTACCTCACTAGGCATAGCAGTAACAACCGAGGCTATCATATCCTCTTCTTGCGGAGTATATGCTGCGCATCCATTAAGAACTAAAGCAGTGGTAACGCCTAAGGTTATGGCTGCGTACTTAAGCTTACGATTATTCATAAAAACTGTTAATTGCTCCAAAAGGTTATGCCTCAAAAGATGCATATGCTCATAGTATATGGCAAATGTAAGTAGCAATGCCTGTAAATATCTTATGCCTCAAAACTTAGCTGAGACTTTAAATTTTAAGATCACCGCGTCACAACTTAAGACAAAGAGCCTTTATCAAGATCTAAAGCCATGCACCGCTCTTAATACTCGCCGCTTTGTTCAGTGATTACAAATGGCATTTGGAGCACTAACTGCTCCCATGTTCATGGAGCACTAATTGCGGCTATGCAAGGTACGCTTCATAGACTTTGCTTTGAAGAGGTCTAATGGGGTATTGAGTAATTGCTCCTCAAAAGACTGCAAGCACAGCTTTAAGATCTCCATATCCTCAGGTGGCATCTTGTTGAACTTGAAGGACGAGATCTTGTCATTGCCCTTGTAATACACCGAGAGTTTGAGCTGATTGCCTTGAGGGCTAACAAGCTCCACTTGCTTTAAGTAGTTCTTATCCTCAATTGCACCAACCTTAAAGCCAAGTGGCGTAAGGATATTATTAAGGCGCTTAGCAAAAGGAACCACGGTACCCATTCCTGCCTCAACACTACCTTGAGCACTTAGCTGATTGTTTTTAACTGCCTTAAGCGCAGTATCCTCATCAACTAAGGTTAAGTTTTTATTGCGCTTTAAGAGGCGATTAGAATCACGTTCAGTTTGCTCAATATAAGCCTCAACTTGCTCATCACTCTTAAGCTGAATATTGTGGATAGAACTACCCACTAAGTTCTTGAGCAAATAGAAAACCTCTTTTGCATCCTCAAGCTCAGATGATGTCTGTACAAAGGAGACCAGATCTCTTTTGTTATAAAACACAGATAACTTAAAGCGATCGCCATCTTGTGTCTCCATAAAGCACAGCTTTTGGTAGTTACGATCTTCAATACGACTTACGTGCACTCGAGTCGCTCTTAAGATCTCTTGTAGTGCTGCACCAAAGTCTCGACGCTCACCTGAGTAATATTCCTTTTCCTCAGCGCCACGAGGCTTCATATAAGAGCTACGCGTGTACTTAATACCAGTAGACTCTCTACGCTCTTTTGGATCTACATGCCACTGAGCAGTATTTTCTAATACCGACAGACGCTTATGTCCCTCAGCACTGATACGCTCATGCTCAATTAAAGCCTCTTGAGCACGCTTGTTTTCAAGCTCAGTGTACTTAGGACCGTCATCATCTTCTTCATTTCTATTCTTTATAAACTTGCGCAGCTCTTCAGGTATACCTTGCTCCCATGGCGCAACCTCGTCAGAAAAGCCTGCAGTACTGTCTGTAGCTCGCAAAGCTCTTCCATAGCCACCTTGCGTCTCAAGTAAAGGCATGCCTTTTCCTGATGAGAGATCTTTACCCTTTAAAGAGGCATAGTGCTCATCATTATCGCTTTCAGACTGTAAGGCCTCATAAGCCTCCAATATGCCATCAAAATCTAGCTCTTCATCCTCACTAGCAGCACCATCTTGAGCAGACGAAGAGCTCAATGCGCTACCACTATTTTGAGCATTGTCAGATAGACTTTGAGAACTAGCTGCATTAGCACTAGGAGCATGAGTGCCTATAGCACTTGCCTCACTAACTACAACGCCATCAAAACTATCTTGTGCTACAAAAACCGAATCATCTATCTCTTGCTCGTGCTGCACGGTAGCAACACAGACGCTATCACCATGTCCTGTAGCATCATCCCAAGGCGCTCTCTCATCGCCCGCACCGCTTGCATTAACTTCACTACTTGCTGACAAATCACTACTTGATGATAAATCATTACTTGCAGCCCCATCCTCAGAACCTGTTGCAACCTTCTCATCTTGTGGTGGCATAACCATGCTCTTAGGATATGAAGCCGAGGCATCAACGCTCTGAGTATGCGGTACCGAGGTATCAACGCTCTGAGTATGCGGTACCGAGGTATCAACGCTCTGAGCATGCGGGGCCGTGGTATCAACTCTTTCTAAATGAGCCTCATCATAAGCGCCTAAGACCGCATCATACTCTTGCCATACTTGAGTGTAGGCATCATGAGATTTGGCTCCTTGATAACTATCTTTATCCATAGCAAAACTACGGCTAGCGTAATTATCTGATGCGTATGGAAGTGGCGATGAGGGTGCGGCAACATCAGGTGCTAATGCACAAGGAGTCACTGGGGATGCTAAGGTAGTAGCCTTAGTACTAGCTGCATTGGAGCTACCTCTCTTAGCTGTGTGCGTTGTCTTGCTAGCACTCGACTTAACCTTACTAGTAGTGCTTGAGGCTACTGCAGATGATACAGTGGCACTCGCTAATACAGGTGGTGTAGTGGATACTGTGACATTTGTAGATACTGGGACATTTGCGGCTAGCTTCGATGGCTCAGAGGTTGTGGATGATGCGAATGTGCTTGAGCCTTTAGGATGCTTACTTGTGGCCATGTACTCATCAATACGCTGATTCATGGACATGTTAGGCACGGTATTTTGCGTGCTTTTAGGACGTGATGAGACCTTACCTAGATCGGACATGCTTACTACACGAGTGGTAGGAAGTAAGTCTTTGTAGTCACTAAAAGCCATAGCTATATCCTAAAAGATCGAGTCTGATAAAAAGCACCCATATGATTAAAGTGTGCTTGATGAGCCTAGATTACACTAGATTTTTGCACCATTGCCATGCAATTGTAGGCCTCTATTGTTTTTGCAAGCTTAGCATAAGCGGGGCTATAAGCTCATGCTCTAAAACAAGTGAAACTTAACAATATGGCCACAGAGGCTTATTTTCTGTGAAGCCCATGAGGTTCTTTTTAGCTGCATATATTTGGCAAGCCTAAGAAAAACGTGATGATGTTTAAGCCGCATTTGTTAAAATAAGCGCCCAACATATCCTCATTGCTGATAGTACAGCTAAAAAACTCGAGGATAGGTTCTTGTGGTCTTAATCTTAGCTAATTTCTTGAGCCTCTAGACCCAAAGTTTTTCTTAGGACAAAGCCAATGCTTACCAAACTCACTCTAAAGCTCTACAAATACACTGATACAGATGCTTGGGCAAGGTTATGCCATACCAAAACAGGCATATTCTTAGTCTCAGTAGTGCTAGGTGCCTTAGGAACTTTAGGCTTTGCTCCATACAATAATTGGGTAGTTACTTTAGCTACTCTGGCCTTTGAGTTCTTCTTTGTCTCAACCTTTAAGTCCTCTAAGCGCGTGTTCTTTTCATTGCTGTTGTACTTTACAGCCATGAACACTTTCACCTTAGAGTGGCTTAACTATGTTATGACTGGCTTTGGCGGCCTACCACCAATTGCCTCTTACTCAATTGAGACTCTCTTCTCTGCCTATTTAGCTATCTTCCATGCCTGCCTTGGTACTCTAGCCTTTAGACTGTCCATGCGTCGCATCAAGAAAGATGAGCTTGAGACTGACCATAGCCAAGGCAAGGATAGCGCTGCTACTGCAGCTAATGACAGCTCTGCTAGCGCGGCTAATGACAACTCTGCCAATGCAAGTTCCTCTAACGATGCTAGTGCCAAGAGCGATGCTAAAACTGCAGATGCTGATGATTTTGATGATGAGGAGGCTGTAGAGGCACCACCTCCTGCTTTTTCATCTCGACCAGTACCTGCTGAGTCTAGTGCATCTCCATCAAAGATGCAGGATATGCCAAAACACGGCATCTCGGCTGGTTCTACTCGCTTATATCCAATTCTTACACTTAAGGATGGCATTGATCGCCGCTTCTTTAAGAATGCGTTTTTATTAGGCTTTCTGCCAGCAGCTTTAGTTCTTGCTGATTACATCATCGGTGTCCTCTTTACTGGTTTCCCATGGATGTATGTTGGCTATACCACCGTTGATAGTCCTTTTGCATCCTTTGCCCCATTAGTGGGTGTACGAGGCATTAGCCTTCTGTTCTTTATCTGTGCGGGCGCTATTGCTCTTGCTATTGAGCGTCGCTATGTCTATCTGCCAGTGGCTGGCTTTATTTTCTTTGTCAGCATCATCATTATGGGTATCAAATACGTTACCCCAATGGAGCCTATCAAGGTTGCAGGTATTCAGGGCAATATCGAGCAGAGCATCAAGTGGGATCCTAACCATACTATCCCAAGCATCAAGAAGTATATGAACCTTACCTCTCCAGAATTAGGTAAGAATGATGTAGTAATCTGGCCTGAGTCAGCTATGCCTGTATATGTACAGCAGATTGTGCCGCTGCTTGATGATCTTAACTTTTTGGCCAACGAACAAGAAACTGCCTTGTTAATGGGTATCCAACGTGTTACTCCTGACAAGCTCAGCTATAACTCCATGTATGTTTTTGGTCAGAGCAAGAATCTATTTGATGCGCAGATTTACGACAAGCGCCACTTAGTGCCATTTGGTGAGGTAGTACCGTTTGAAAACCTCACTCGTCAGCTAGGTTCGATCTTTAATTTCCCAATGTCATCCTTTAGCCCAGGTGCACTTGATCAAGAGCAAATTCATATTGAGAAGTTCGATCTTAAATTCATCCCTGCTCTTTGCTATGAGTCTATCTTCCCTGAGTTAATGCTCTCCATGTATTCAGATGAGACAAATGGCATCATCATGATCTCTAATGACTCCTGGTATGGCGATACCCGTGGCCCAATTGAGCATTTAGCTATTGCGCGTATGCGTTCTATGGAAATGCAAAAGCCAATGATCCGCGTTACAAACTCAGGTATCACTGCCTATATCGATGAGCTCGGAGCTATTGTAGAGCGCTTACCATCTGATGAAGAGGGCGTACTGCACATGCAATACGTTCCAACCTCCGGTACCACTCCATACGCTAAGGGCGGTATCTACATTTTCATCGTCATGGTACTTGCTACTATTGCCTTAGGCTTCATGCTGCGTCGTGTCCGTCAAGATGCTGTCCAACAGCAGTTTAACGACATGATCCGTCCATAAATCTTCTTTAACGATCTCGGTGTGGCCATCATGACCACACCTTGATCAATTCTCCATAGCACCTGCCTTCAAAATGCAGAGACTATGGCTAATCCTCAAGCTACACTGCACCTCAAAGGCTTATACAGCGTCTTGTGTGATCCTATACTAGCGATCGTAGCGATCTTATGATCCTTTCTTTTAGGCTTGCTCGATCACTTGTTAAAAAGTGACGATCGCGATCATTAAACTTTCTTTACAAGATCACAATGGATCATCAGCGCTGTAGCTAATGCTGTTTGCACTATGCTAAAAACTATGGCTCTCAAGGCTTATCGATCATGGTACAAAAAGGTGAAGATCGTGAACTTTAATCTTTTTTCACCTCGATACTACTCAACATTGCATGGGCCTTAGTGCTATTCTATTAAGATATCTTTACGCGTCTAAAGTACGATCTGATATTAGACTTTAGTACGCTAAAAAGGCTAATTTGCGGTCATTGGCCGCGATGAACCTAACAATTTTTAACTTTTTTGCCTGACAAGAAGCCCTTTTGGTCGGATAATAAGCAAGTTATACATGATTAGGCTATAGATATCAGAGCGCGATATCATTAAAATGGTAGGTGCTTATCTGATTAACATGGCACGCAAACTTTTTTACAACGCGTGTCTTTAGTCTAAGTAAGCTCAATAGTTTTAGTGTGGCCATCTAGCTCACTAGGTGCTTTGTTCTTGTGCCAAGTGCGTATCAAGGAAGGATATATGCGCGAGATTTTCTTCAGCAGTTCACGTGTTCTTACTTACATCATCAAGAGATGCTATCTGAAGAACTACCCAATTAATCAGGCCAAGGCACAGCGCCTGTTATACTGCTCTTATGGCAGCGTCATGGCTTTATTTGACATGCGTTTAACCGACGAGCGTCCTATTACTTGGGAAGCAGGCCCAATTTTCCCTCGTGCACTGTTTGACCACATGCACCATCAGCTCAACTTTGCTGATCCACAGAATCCATTAGAGCAGAACCTCTGCCAGCCAGCTATCCTCTACGTTATCGATCAGACTGTAGACAACTTTGGCGCAATGGCAGCTGAAGAGCTCACCGAGTTCTTAACCGCTCCAGGTACCCCATGGTACGAAGTATCCAACAAGGGTGAGGACTTAGGCATCATCATGAACGATGAGCTTATCCGTAAGTACTTTGCTGAGCACGTAGTAAATCCTGAGGCTTACTGCGGCCCAACTATGGAAATCGCTATCAGCCCTAACGAGCCAAGCGACAGCATCTGGGCTTAATCCTCATTTGTCTTTCATAGGCCAAGCGTGCCTAACCTAGCACTGTCAGAGCCTCTCTGATTGCAACAAGCTTTAAATCCTTCCTCCGCCAGGGCCTCTTAACCTGGCGGTATTCTTTTGTATTCTCTTTTTTTCCCATCAAAATACTGCCATCTAGCTAAAAGCAAATCATCAGTACTCATCTGCAGCTTTTGCTATTTTATTTATCTGCCCTTGCTCCCCACTTACTCATAGTCGCCCAACTGACTTTGCGTGAAATGTTAACTACCCTATCTTTTTTAGTGCACTAAAGTGTTTATCTACCATCACATAATCCCTTATGTATCTAGGATTTAACCCAGTTAGGGCCTATCAAAACACTCAACTATGTGACCTAGTCGGGAAAACCGCTAATATCTTGACTAAGACATAGCTCCAATGCCTATCTAGCGCGGTTTCTATTGTCTTTGCGTGCTAAAATGTTTAAGCGATGCGTGTATGTCCATGCTTTGCCAGCTTCTCTTGTGATTTATAGCCTTAAAGTCAGACAAAAAGCTCCTATCCGTGCGCTTTTGTCTTCAATAGAGCGAGCTTGGTCTTTAAAGGCGTGGTGAATAGTGCAGTTGACCGCCAAAAACTTGCACTTTATTCACGGCTAACACCATCAGATGCTGACTTGCTTGTGTCAGCAAGCCCTTACATTGGTTTAGGTCTCAGGTTTTTTAATGAGCAACAACGTTGATACCCGCCTACAACGCACTAATGCATCCGTAGGAATCAGTGGCAAATCCGTAAAAGAGTCGCGTGAAAAAGATGCTAACACCTCATCTACACAGATGAGCCGTGCTGCTACCACACGCTATTTAAACTCCTTATCTAGACAACAAGATGACGTAGGGGATACCCTCTCTCGCTCCATGAACAAGCTCAATCAGAGTTTGTCTCATGCTGCTTCGAGCAATGAGGAAGTTGCAGTTGATGAGCAAGCTGAAAAGATGGCGGTCTATACCAAGCTTGCCGGCAAAATAATTAGCCGTGATGCCAATTTACAGGATAAAGTTGCTCATAACCTGTCTAGTGGCTCTAATACTGTACGCTCCAAAGATGCTGTAGATTCTCTGCAGCAAGCTATGAGCAAGATGCCTTCAAGCCTGAAGGAAGGCACACAATCTGGTAAAGATTTAGCCAAGTTCATGGTGGAAAACCTAGTTACTTTAACTGACACCAAGAACATGGGTGCAGGCTTAGAGCGTGATTTAGCAGTACGCCAAATCACTGTGCCTAAGCATGCTCCAAACAGCCGTGTCCAAGCAGCTAGTGACAAGGTTTTACAAGCATCTATCGAATACATTAAGAGCAATCAGCCAGAGGCTTTAGCCAAAGAGGCAGCTCAGGCAAAATCAGGCCAAGGCGCTAATGCCTCGACTGCCAATAGCACTGCCAACGTTAATCTCAATAGCTCACAAGATAGAGATGATGCCGAAGTTGCAAACTCAACTTACACTCAAAGCATCATCAAGCAGCGCCGCGATGCCCAAAATACTAAGGATGTTGCACAGCAAAACACCAAGGATGTTGCTTCGCAAAGTCCTCAAGATCGTATTAGCTCAGAGATCTCCAAGCGCATTCACAGCTTAATCTCTCAAGCAGCTGCTAGTGCTAAGCAAGGCAATTTAATTCAGCTCACTCCAGAAGAGGCCAAAGCTTTTGATAAAGCTGCCTCTACCCCATCTAATAGCAGCTCAGTTGAACGCTTTTTAACCAAGACAACTACAGCAGCTCCTGAAGCTCCACTTTCAGAGGGCAAAGCACGTCCTGCTATCGACAATACCAATGTTCGTCAGTTGTCCCTGTCCGAACTGTCAGCCCGTGCATCCAAACTGCAACAAGAATTTAGAACCGAGCGTCACCGTATTGCTCAAGAGGGTAAGCTTCCAGATCCAGCACAGATGACTAAGGTCGAAATCAAAGTCGACGTACGTCCATCTCAAGGACAGGCCACCACTCAAAGTTCATCTGACCCACGTGCCAACGGTGCTAGCACCTCTGCAGCTGCAGATCGCGTTTTAAATGGCGATAGCTCTAATACCAAGACTCTGTATACCTCTGAGCGTAGCGCCCCAACTTTATCTGATACAGCAGCCAAAGCTCGTGAGCTCTTAGCCCGTGCTCAAGCTCGAATTGCACAGCAACAAGTTGCTGAGGGCAATACCAAGGATGGCTCTAAGATTGCTACCCAAGCTAATGAGCCGGCCACCAAAGATATCAAGGCACCAACTGCTCAAAATCAGCAGCCTACTCAAGCTCAGGCTGATAAGGCTCCAGGCACTCAAAATCAGCAGCCTACCCAAGCTCAGGCTGACAAGGTAGCAAGCAGCAACGCTAAGCTTACTGATGCCCTTAAAAACATTAGCTACAGCTCTATTGCTGAAGATACCAAGGTCATCAATCAGCTCAAAGCTCAGGCTCAAGCCCTTGAGCAGCTGCAGTCTAAGGTTGCACAAGAGCAGCAAGCCACCACAGCCTCAAAAGATACTGCTACCAAGCCAACTCCTGATGAGTTTAAGTCACAGCTAGCACCAAGCAATGCTACTACCAAGGATATCAAGGGCCCAGTTACCCAAGATGGCAAACTCCCAGGTGCCCCTGATAAGGCCCCAGTTGCATCTGACAAGGCCCCTGTAACCAAGGACATTAAGGTTCCTGTACCTCCACAGGATGGCAAGCTACCTGGTGCCCCAGA
>NZ_AXWV01000067.1 GCF_000482845.1 Anaerobiospirillum succiniciproducens DSM 6400 | reverse complement strand
ATGATGAAAGCCCGTACTTTAAGTACTTGTTTATGACAGTATGCACAGTTTTACGAGTTACATGTACCTCATTGGCTATGTCTTTTGGAGATTTGCCAGAATTCGCTAATGAGAGAATTGTGGCATTCCTAAAGGCTGTGTGTGTCTGGTTTCTTTCTCTCAGAACTTTAGCAACATCAGCTGCTTCATCGTTACTGAGACGAACAATTTTGGTTACTGGGCGTGACATAAAAAGGAACTCCTGCCAGGATGTTCCTCTAATATATCACTTATACAGTGTTTAATGCTAAATTAGTGTATATACTTATGGAACGCTATACTAGTCTAAGAGAATAGTCTATAAAAGCCATTAGCTAGCACATTTGACTAGATTATGGCACTAAATAGCTTTTGAAGAGCATGATTGCCTGCTCAAATGTCTGAGCATCCATGACTGAGCATCTAATAGAGCTCAACGTGCTAGCCTTAAGTGGTGGTAGAGAAAATTCTTGAGCATAAGGTAGCGTGCGTATTAGCAGATGCGAGGGTACGTTCACTCATGAGCTCGTTAGCTCAGTTTGCACTTACTCTTTTAGTTAGCAAGAGAGTGCTTGCTTATTGGATATGGCTGTCGCTTACTTAGATGACTGGTCATCTGAGCCAAAGTGCTCGTTTCGTAACGACTGAAACCTTTCATAGACATCCTTGCCATAATCTAGCGCATCCATGACATCAACATCAGCCTCTTGGCAGGCTAAGATGATGAAGTAACTAGCCTTAAGGCCCTCCTCTTGATCTAACACATACATGTTCATGGCCTCAGTTTCGGTAAGCTTCAAACTAATTCTAATCATGTCATCCATTTGTGAAGGGGAGCCATACATACTCTCCCTGGCTGCATTAGAGATAAGCGCATCATTAGACAATTTTGTTACTGTCTCCACCTCCACATTATGCTTCTTAGCCACTTCTCTCTCATCCATTCCATAGAGCCAATCCATTACGATCTCAATAGCTTGTTTTAAGGATAAATCCATAAAAAGTCTCCTAAATACGTCATTAAGTAACTCAAGAGTTGGTCTCACACTAGCATAGCAAGGTGAACATAGGCTAAGTATAGTGAAGCCTTATAGATGCCTAGCACTTATATCTCGGATCCTTGCTAGCGTGTGCTTAAGCCTGGTTTGAGAGTGTAACTGTATCTTAGATATCGATCCTTTAGCTATATTGGCTTTCGTAGTATGTAGCAAGTGGTGATGAATAAGTGCTCCTAAAGAGATGCAGCGCGGCAGGGACTCTATATGCAAAAGAGTAGGCGATTAAGCGAGTGTCACTGATGGTCAAGGCGCGTTAGAAAGTGTGCTAGCTCCTTATTGCTAATGCGCTTGCCTGCCATAGCCTCTTGCAAGATTTCAACGGGAGTACGCCCCTCGCACCTTGTTTGTCCGCGAATGTAATTGTAGTGGAAATAGTAATAATCAACACTGTCCTTGAGCACTTCATAAGAGTAGAGCTTATCGTAAAAGAAGATATAGCCTTCATCTTTGTACCTGCAAAAGAACGAGGTCATGATAGTGACGGGCTTAAAGCCGTGTTTGGGCATAACAAAGCGCGGGTGGTTGGCAACAAACTGTAGATACTTGTCGTTAGTGGCCGCGCCTTTTTGCGTGATGTGCAAGGTAGCTTTCTTCCACAGAAATCTCTCAGCCATGGCAATGGTAGCTATCACTACATCCTCAGATAATGTCTCAACTAGCGAGTGCGACAAAATAGCTCGGCTATAGGCCTCCATGACCACAGTGTAGTAGAACTTCTCACCTGTGCGGGTCTTAAGTTCACAAGTGCCAGTGATTAAGTGCTCAAAGGGCCGCTTAATGACTAAAGCATTACTAATTGGTCTCATGGCGTTTCCTTTTAAGCTATATTGGCATGCTCAGCTAGCGTATTAAGAGTAGTGCTAGCTTACAAACAGCTAAGCTTTTACTTAGCACCTCACATCATAAACCCAAGTAGGTCGCATCATACATAACAAAAGTAAGCTGCAGGTGCGATTAAGTTTGGACGGAGGATTGAGTCTTGTCTTGATCCTTGCCTTGAGCCTTTTGTTGATCCTCGTCTTGAGCCTGAGTTTTGGCTTTAGCCTGAGCTTTTGCATACTCCCATGCAAGCTGAGTAAAGGCCTTGTGCAGGATTTTCTTTGGTGTTTGATAGTCAAGCGCTTCGTGAATGCGGGAGTCGTTGTAGTATTTACAAAAGTCCATAATCACCTCATTGAGCATCTTATACGAGGTGAGCAGATGGTAACTTGGATCAAAACACTCGACAGTAAATCTGCCAAAAAACGCTGTCATGATATAGCTGCGTTTGAAGCCTCCCTCAGGCATCAAAAAGCGTGGATGGTTGTTCACAAAGTCGATGTAGGCTTGATTTTTACTTCCACCTCGCTGCGACAGATGCACAGTAGCAGGCACAGTTAGATGGGCTACAGATGGGTCATTTAAAGACTGTTCGGCAAGTTTTAGTACATCAATCACCACGCTGTCATTTTGATACGGCGGTAAGGCATAACACAGAATGTATCTGCTATAAGCATCCATTACTGGGGTGAAGTAGTAGGTCTTACGATTTTTAATCCTAAGCTCCATAGTGCCGCACAGTAAGTGCTCATATGGGCGGTTAAAGACTAAGGGTTTACTTGAACTGGTCATGAACACTCCTGCTCATAGTATTGCTCTTAAGGGCTGATGTTTTTAGCAAAAGAGCATCTTATCAAGCCTCTTGTATATGCTAATTCCGATGCTCATACAGATATCACCTTTGTAGCCTCAAAGTCAGATGGGCTCGTAGCTTGTGATGGGGCACTGATAAGGATAGGGCCATAATCCTATCGAATACCATTCTGGCACGAACTGTTTCTGCCATTACCCCTTATGTCCTTAGGCTCATATGTCCATGTACGTTATCTACATTGCAAAAGCATATGGGCAAAACCACTGACCACCACACAAAGTAGGCACAGCATTGCTGTGGTTGCCAAGCAAAGCTTGGCTTCTCTTGGCTTAGTTATGCGCAGCTAGGAACTTAATGAAAGCATGAAAATGGGAACGCACAGGTGCATAAATGACCACTTTAAGCTTTAGCTTGCGACTGCGCATACTCTTCATTGAGCTTGTTGATGGCTATTTGCAAGAACTCCTTGGGTGTATGGAATGCAAGTCCTTCCTGACCACGATCATCGCTGTAGTATCTACAATACTCCATAGTAACCTCATTTAGCGCTTTGAACGAGGTGAGATCGGAATAATAGTGGTTAAAGCACTCGCTTGTGTACCAGCTAAAAAATGCAGTCATGATGTTGTTGCGCTTAAAGCCTTCCTCAGGCATCAAAAAGATTGGGCTCTTCTCAACATAGTCTATGAATGCTTGATTTTTAGCTGCGCCACGCTGAGTAAGATGCAAGTATGCCTTATCTGTTACTTCAAAGAACTTAGGATGGACTAAATCATTTTCGATAGGCCTGAGCGCACCGAACACCGCATCATCATTTAACTCTTTGACGAGTGATAAGCACATAATAAATCTACTATATGCCTCCATCACTGGGGTAAACTAGTAGGTCTTGCGATTTTCAGCCTCAGTTCCATAGTGCCGCACAGCAAATGCTCAAATGGGCGGGTAATGACTAAGGATTTGCTTGAAGTGGCCATGGGATTTCCTGTTCATAGTATTGGGATTGGGCTTAAAGGCTGATGTTTTTAGCAAAAGTGCATCTTACCAAGCCTCTAAGATTATGAGGGTGTCAAAGCAGATACTGCTATAGCCTCTATAGCCTCAAGGTCTGATGGGTACGTAGCTGCTGATGGGAAATAATAAGGATAGGGACATTGGTCTTTATGTACTTAGACACTTATGTCCTAAGGCCCATATGCTCATTCACATAGCAAAAGCATATAAGTAAAGTCACTAACCATCATGCAGTGTAAGTATAGCTTAGCCAAGTGTTGCCTAACAAAGCCAATCTTCGTTTAGTTAGGCGCAGCTAGAGACTTTAATATGGCGATTTCGTATCATGATCACTATCACATACAAGCGTTAGCCGCAATATGTGCATGGGCAAGTGGTGTGTTTATTGTATGTGATGCCCGGTCATATCGTAGGTTCGCCATATATCATTTCGCAGGAGTTAGATATTCCTTGAATGAAAGGTGTATGATTAGACTAATAGAAAATAGATAAGCTCATGGATTTCTGTGCTCCTATCGTCGTCTAGGTAAAGTCTTTTTCTTTGATCAGTATCGAGGTGGATTCTATGACAATGCGTATTATAACCACAGGCGAAAGCTTGTCTTTTGATCAACTGATTAATAAGACCACGGTCTATGTTGATAAAACAAGACCTGTATGCGAGATGGCCTCTACATACGCACAATATCTGCTCACTAGACCACGTCGTATGGGCAAAAGCACGTTAGTAGATACACTTGAGTATCTGTTTTCTAAAGGCACAGTAGGCACAGAAGGTCTCTACTGCCACGAGCATTGGCCAGATCCTAATCGCTATTTCGTCTTTCACTTTGACTGGAGCAATATATACTGCGAATCTGCCGAAGAATTTGAGGTTGCTTTCCGCTCAAGTCTTAATATTTTTTCAAAATACTTTGGCATTACATTAGATACAAATTTAATCATAAGCGACTGCTTTAAATCTTTTTTATACGACTGTTTAGCAAAGCTTAAAGACGAAGAGTTTTTAGCAGCTCATCCTGAGTTAAAGGAAGGAGATCGCCCATTTTGTAGTGATAGAGTTGTGTTACTTATTGATGAGTATGACGCACCTCTATCAAAAAATTTAGATAATCCAGAGCTCTTTGAACAGCTACTGCCAATCTACACATCATTCTTCTCTACTATCAAAAGTCTACGTTGCTTTCGTTTGGTCTTTATTACTGGTGTAAGTTCGTACTCTCAAACATCAATCTTCTCTGGTGCAAATCAGTTCAGAAATATCAGTCTTGATAGTAAATATGCAACCTGCTGTGGCTATACACGTGAAGAAATTGAGCACTACTTTGCACCTGAGCTAAAGAGAGCTCAAGAAGTCACAAACCTAAGCCACGATGAGCTTCTAAAGGCTATGAGCTATTTTTACGATGGTTATAGCTTTTCAAAAAAGCCATCTGAACAGGAGCGCGTATTTAGCCCTGTCAGTGTCTCTTTATTCCTTAGCGAACCTGAAGAGGGGTTTAACAACTACTGGACGAACACAGGAGCTCGATCATCATTTATACTCAAACTGTTACAGCAATGTAATCATGCCATTGTTAACCAGCTTCTTAACAGCATCTATCAAAACCCAATAGATAAAAAGACAGCGGTTGATGCATCAATGGCCGATGTAATCGAGGGCCTTTTCCCAGTATTTAGCTTGGCAATAGATAATTCGGCAACAAATCAAGCTAACAAACAACTTCTATCTATTGATGTAAACAGACTAATTGTCAAACTTAACAATATTAAGAATATCACCTTAGCTAATGCTATAGCCATTTTGTTCCAAGCTGGCTACTTAAGCATTAAGGAGGTTATAGATAACGTTGCATACTTGGGTTTAGCCAATCATGAGGTAGCTAACTCTTTAGCAACTCTTTTAATTGACGAACTCCAAGATCACCCAGAAGGAATGCCTGGTGTAAACCATAAGCTCTTTAGCTTGCTTAGTAATAAGAAAGAAGTATTTGAACGCCTGCATCAAGGCGCTAAGGGTATTGCTGATCTATTTAGCAACATCTTCAATTGTTTTGATCAAAAGATCTTCAAAGAACCTAATTACGAGGAAGTTCTTTCCTCGATCATAGGCTTTTCAATGATGTGCTCAGGATTTTATGCACAGCGTGAAGCCGCATCCCTATTTGGCTATGCAGATTTTGTGATTTATAAGCAAGGAAATGGTTTAAAGGTACCTGACGTGGTAATTGAGTTTAAGCTAGCACGCTGTCGCGATAATATCATCAAGAAGCTTAATGAAGGCTCTAAGCAAATGGTCGATCGTAAGTATGGCTTTAGTTTGCTTAACTCCGATCCGCACCGCTATTGCATTGTCATTAGCAATGCTCTTAAGCAAGTTGCTGCTGTCTCTAGGATTAACCGTGACGGCACTTATGCTATTGAGTATCAACACCCTGACATCAATGCTAGGGGCATTGCTAAACCAAAATAATATTAAGTGGCCGTTGCTATTCAATGGCTATTTTTGGTGAATGGAAACAAAAATGCCGCAGCATGACGAAATTTTGGTGTCATGCTGCGGCATTTTCATTATGGCCACAAGGATAAATAAAGTTCATCCTTGAGGTGCAAGATTATTTTGAGATGAGGATTAATTACATCTCAAGATCATCAGAACCTGAGGTACCTAAGTCGCAACCAACACCGTAACCCTCGTAAGTGATGGACTCGAGATCTAAGCCTTCACCTCCGCCTAAACGAGCTGCAGATGTGATTTCACGGATTAATTTATGCACCCTAGTCTAAAGGCCAATAATACGTAAACTGCCTTATCATTTCTATGGCGATCTCGTAAGATGTTCATTATCACATACAAGCGTTAGCCGCAAAGTGCTCTTTAAAAATTAGTTTGTCATAGACAATTAGAGTATCTAAGGATCACTTTGAAAGATACCTTTGACGTTCAAGGAATCCCTTGAGTATACGCGTAATCTGACATTAACATCTTTGTGGGGGGCAACTAGCAGCAATGATCCGAGCGCTAGAGTGATAAACTAATTTTTAAAGAGCACTATGCGCATAGGCAAGTGGTGAGTTTATAGTATGTTATCCCGGTCGTATCGTAGGATCGCCATAAGACTTTAATTAAGTCATGATAATGAGCACGTACAGGTGCATAAACTACCACTGTACGCTTTTGCTTGAGTTTGCACTTGCGCATATTAAGCTTGAGCTTTGGCTTGGGTTTGAGCTTTAACTTGCGACTGCGCATATTCCTCATTGAGCTTTTTGACGGCAATGTGTAGGTATTCCTTGGGTGTGTGCCACTCAAGACCTGCTTGAATACGTTCTTCGTTGTAGTATTTACAAAAATCCATAGTAAATGCACCAAGCGCCTTAAACGAGGTGAGCTCGGAGTAATAGTAGTTAAAGCACTCGCCTGTGTACCTGCTAAAAAATGAAGTCATTCTATTGTTGCGCTTGAAGCCTTCTTCTGGCATCAATAATCGCTGACTATTCTTTACAAAGTCGATGTACGCTTGATTTTTACTAGCGCCACGCTGCGTGAGATGTATGGTTGCTTTAAGATTTAGGTGAGCGTGAGCAGGAGCGCCTAAATACTTCTCGGCATATCTTAGTGACTCGAGCACAGGCTTTTCACTAGGATCTTTATCTAGCGTGTAGCTCACAATGAGCCTACTATAGGCCTCCATCACTGGGGTGAAGTAGTAGGTCTTGCGATTGCGAATCCTCAGCTCCATAGAGCCGCATAGCAAATGCTCATATGGTCCGGTGATGACTAAAGGTTTACTTGAACTGGCCATGAACTCTCCTGCTCATAGTATGGTGCTAACAGGCTGATGTATTTATCAAAAGTGTATCAGATGTAGCCTCTAATCAAATGAAGCCTCAAAGATATATTGAGACGCTGATGTGGGGCAGTAAACGTATAGCACTTATGGACTTGTATCTGAGGCACGTACTGCTTTTACCTTAAAGAACTGCCTTAAGTAAGCTAAGCTGAGTATAGCTAAAGCTTGGCAGTGTTGATGCCAAGTCATACGCAGCTTAGTGGGTGATGAGCACATTGCAAGCTACATAAAAGCAGCTTTGGCTTAAGTTTTAGATTGTTAACGACTATCAGCGTAGCGCATCAACGCGCCTTCCAAGAATTGCCTTGGCGTAAGACCAAATAGAGGTTCGTGAGGACGCTCATCGTTATTGTATTGACAATACGTATAAATATAATCATCTAAGACCTTATACGAGGTCAAGTGCCTATAGAAGCGTTCAACAAAATCTTCTGTGAACCTGCGCCAAAACGCAGCCATAACATTTTTGTTCTTGAATGCCTCCACAGGCATCACAAATCGCGTGCTCCTTTCAACGTAGTCTATGTATGCTCGATTTTTAGCGGCACCACGCTGAGTAAAATGCACAAAAGATTTATCTGTCACGTGTGGTATTGCCCGATTGACTATACATTCTTCAGCGATTTTGAGTGCTTTAATCACTGAGGCATCACTTTGCGTTTTGCTTAGATCATAGCTCACAATGAATCTACTATAGACTTCCATCACTACGGTCAAGTAATAGGTCTTGCCTTTTGGAGTCGTCAGCTCCTTAGTGCCGCACAGCAAATGCTCATACGGCTTAAATTGGAATGTTTTTGAAAATGATAAGGCCATAATAAGTCCTTTTCATAATGTTATTTAGGTAAAAGCGGTACTCACAGCAATATTGAGTTCACAAAAACTAGGCCCACCCCAACCTCTTAGGCGCAAGCTAATTAAATAATTGTCTCAACTAAGCTAAGCTAAGCTTTACTGAGTATGAGCTTAGCAGGGCAGGGCAGGGGCGCTGTATAAGCAATTAAGTTTGCTAGGCTTATGGCATGGACAAATAGCTTACAGCTTAAATGCTTATGAGCCCCTTGTTTAAGTTGTACAACATGAAAGGCGCATGTGACTAAGCAGTCTTTGAGGATAGTTGTTTGATCTAAGGTGTAGTTATCTAAGTGGCTCGGCAATTAGCTCTTCAGGAACACCATCCGCTCTTAAGCGCTGAGCCTTCGCTCTAATCTCTTCCATCTGTTCTAGTGAATAGTACGCACGGCCAGCACGGGGACTTGGGCCTTGAGGAAAGCCAAAGTTAAAAATGGTCATTGGAGGTCTACCGCCAAGTGAAGAGTGTGGCATCTGACAATTGTAGTCGTCCATATTCGCTAGCAAGACATCAGTTAACCTACTTAAGGAGCCAGTCTGTAGAGCTACAAAAGCATATGGTGTTTCCATAAAACGGTTAAAAAATGAGTTCATGTAATTGCTAATATATGAGCTTGATTCAGGAGCCTTGAGCATAGGGTGAGACTCAATGTACTCCTTGTAGATCTTATTATTTGAGCCACCACGCTGACAAAAATAGATAGTGGCAGGTTTTTCAAGCATTCCTGCTATCTTATCTGCCAACCTGATAACCTCGCGTTCGCTATTGTCAAAAGTTGTGTGCAATTGCAACATGGCACGGCTATAAGCATCAAGCACCACCATTAGGTAAACCCAACGTCCCTCGATTTTAACCTTCAGGTCATATGTTCCAACTAATAAGTGCTTTAGCGGCCCTTCAAAATCTCTTTTAACTTTGCTTGCCATCAATAACTCCTTGTATTTATGCTAAAAACTGCGCACGCAATCAACTCATGGCCTCATAACTTGACGTATACGCAAGCCATAATTTGCCCAAAACTTATGCTCATCCTTTAGAGGATCAGCGCATGGCCTATGTATCAAAGCGCCATGCACTGATCTTATCCACTAACGACTTAGCCACCCAGTGCAAATGATTAGGGCGGTAACTTACAGCGTGCCTCTATTGTAACTTCAAGACTATGCAGTTGTTTAAAACATGCCTGCTGGCTTCTAGCATCTTGCTTTAGCTTAAATGCCTAAGTGGCCTTTGTTTATGTGCTTAAACATGAGCGGTGCATTAGCTTAGCAATGTTTTAGGCTGCTGTGTATGCTAAGCTTGCTTAGTTGCGTGGCTCGGCGATACTTCTTTCTGGAACACCTTGCTCTCTTAAGCGCTGCGCTTTGGCTCTAATCTCTATCATCTGTTCCTCTGTATAGGCCACTACACCACTAGAGCGTCTTTTGCCTTTAGGCAAGCCATAGTTGAACACGCACATAGCAAATCTTCGTCCTATTGAAGCGTGTGGAAAATCGTAATTGTAGAGGTCCACATAAGATTTTACTGTCTCAAAGAAGTCATCAAAAGTAGGTGCCTCAAAACCACCCCTTGCAAAGCTAAACTCCAAATAGCGGGCAAAGAATGAGTTGACGTAATTGCTAATATATGAGGTAGATGTAGGAGCCTTGAGCATAGGCTGGGACTCAATATACTCTTGGTAGATCTTGTTTTTGTAGCCACCGCGCTGACAAAAGTAGATAGTGGCAGGTCGTTGGAGGTTTTCAACTACCTTATCGACCATATTGAGAACTACGCTTTCATTGTTCTCAAGTGAAGCTATGAACTGCAAAATAACACGGCTATAGGCATCGAGCACCACTGATAGGTAAACTTTATGCCCTGAGTAAACTTGCAGGTCACAAGTACCAACTAATAAATTCGCCAGTGGCGCTTCAAAATCTCTTGTGGTTCCAGCTCTGCCCATCAAATACTCCTCTAATCTTGTCGCTAAATCGCTCTAAGCTATGTTCTCATAGCCTAGCGTACATAAAGCCTTGCCTTTAAAAGCTAAGCTCTAGTGCTTAAAGGACTCAGCACTCAGCGCTGCAACTAAGGCCATAATGCTCATGGCACTTAAGCTACATTCTGCAGCTATTGTAAGCTCAAGCTAAGAGTAGTGTTTAAAATGCATTAAGGCCTCAGCACTCAGCGCTGCAACTAAGGCCATAATGCTCATGGCACTTAAGCTACAGTCTGCAGCTATTGTAACCTCAAGCTAAGTGACTGTTTAAAATGGCGCTTGTTTGCGTGGCATTGCTTTGTAAGGGGGTGCCCGCCATGTTGTGAGCATTTTTGAGCGGGCGCTTGTATCCGCACAGCTAATAGCACTAGGCAAGCTCAGCCAGCTTATGCAGGGCATAGCTGCAAGTGCAGGTATCACTGGCATCACATGCATCACAAGCAACTAGATCACAAAGCTATGTAACGCTGACTTTGCTACGACAAGTGAGTCTTGATTCACACGTGCTTAAGCGTAAGCCTACAGTGCATCCCCATATAGCGTTAAAGACAGGGCGCAGGTAGTAAAGCTTTGCGCTTACACTGCGGCAATAAAAAGCTTGTACTGCTAAAGGATTCGTGCTTCATAGAGAACTATGTCGCTATGTATAAGTAGACAAGGATAGGCTAGGCTCGATAAAGCAGCAAGTGCATGGCGATCTGTGATCTCTTTATGGACAGATATCAAGATCGTAATCATATTGCTGGTAGTGGGAGCTTGTCACGGCACGCTTTAATAGCACAGCTGCAGGTAAGACGTGCTTGCGCAAGGCTCAGTCATTACTGGTCAGTTTATAAGATGGTGAGCGGCGATCCTTCGTACTTCTATACTTGAACCTGGTGTTGTATGGTTGGCATGGGGATAAGTGATAAAAGCACCAAATATTAGAGGCACTCACCATTACAACAACTCTTGTCGATCTTTTCATGATAGTGGCAGGACGATTGAGGTGATCTTAAAGGTGGCAAAGAGGCGGGATTGGATCAAAGTAATATCTATAGTTCATGGGTGTGAGCAGTATCTTGTCTCACGATTTAATCGTGAGATCGTATGGCAACTTGATAGCAAAGCTGATAGTATTGCGGCCACTTTGTTAAGTTTATGTAGCTAGCCATGCCTCTAGATCATTAAAGGGCCTATAGCATTATGCTTATCCAAGATCTCACGTTAGGCTCACATGTGATGAGTAATGGTGTGTCATGGAGCTATGGTGACGCGGTGATCTCATGGCCACTTGCTGTGATCTAAGCGCGGCTTGGTGACTTTCTTGAGCTTAGGCATGCGCTTGTGTTGGGGCTCGATGATGGGCTATCACTTTGCTTAAGGCTCGCTCTGTGCTTGTTGCGCAATTAGCCGCCTTGATATGCTGCGATCTTATTGATAGCAGAGCTTAGTGACAGGATTGATCGTAGCGATTTGTTTCACAAAGAGTTTCTTAAGGTGCCTAGATACGTCACTTTGTTATGAGATCGCGCAGCAAACTAAGGATTAACTCACACTTAGAATATGTAGGCGCTAACGATCTTTGCACTTAGACTTACAATGATTTATTGCTTTTGGAGTTTCTGTTTGATAGCGAGCCAACAAACAGGAACTTAGTGGTTGATTTTGACAAATGTTTGGGGACTAACCTATGTCTGTCATTTTTAAGGTGACCGGGCTTGTCGGTTTACTGTTAATTACTTTTGCGGCACTTAGGTTGACCCTTGGTAGCACGGCCAATTTCATCTTTATCTTTGTGCTTCTCGGAGCATTGGTCATCATTTTACTCGTGGTATTTTTCAAGGGTAAGAAGTATCAGGCAAACTTTGGTATACCAATGCCTGCACAACTTGCTGCTTACCGTAAGGCTTATAACAATTACGACTTTTTTGGCGGCGATTTGAGCTTTACCGAGAACTTTAACTCGCAAGCCTATGTTCATCCAGCTCAGATCATGGATCGCATTGCAGCTTTATTGATGTTTACCAATCGCGCCGCTAAGTTTAACGAAAAGCAAATCTGCATTATCTCCGCTAGCTGGGCTCAGCTCATGTTAGGACTGTGCAAAGAAGGTCACTATCCAGGCTATGGTGAGCGCTATAAAGAAAAGAATCTGCCACCACAGTTATTAACTGGTGCTGTTTATAATGGCGTGTATCGTGCGCTACAGGCAGACTATTCACCAAATTACGATGTGGACTGTTTACTTGCTGAGGGTAGTATCAACCGCTATATCTTGCTTATCTTTGATACCTTCCTTGAGGACTCAGATAACTTTGGCCGTGTAGGCGATAACTGCTTAGAGACACTCCAAAAGCTTAGAAAGTTCTTCAAAACTCGCGGTTAACCAAACTCACCACTTACAAGATGCCTGCTAATGCAGGCATTTTTGTATACACTGCTACCTAAGGTAGCACAGCTAGCAGCGACGCTTAAGCGCCATAAAGACCACAAAGGCCCATAAAGATCGTAAAGCTCAATCAAGCTTAGTGAGGCCCAGGCCCCCATCGACCATAGTTTACGTAGGAAAAGAAAAAATGAACATTGTTGAAATACAAACAATCAAATTGTTATTTGCCTCAGGGCAGTATCTTAAGCTCTATGAGAGCCAAGCGCATATCATCAACGAGATCTTATCTATTAAGACAGAAAAGGAGTTTCAGGATTTTTTAAATGACGAAGGTTGGTTCGATGAGGGGGTATTTTGGCTACACTATGGATCTTGGCACGGAAAAAGCCTCTTTGTTGGCGCTTATGATGAAGATATTGCTGATAAGGTTAGGAGCTATCTAGAGTCTAAACTTCCAGAAAATCTCTTTGAGATGTTAGAAGAGTCCTTAGACCAGATCTATGTAGACGATGAGGATAACCTCATGTACATAATAGATCATTGCAATGAATACTTAGAAGGAACAGGTTACTCCCTTAACCTTGTCTTTGATGATACCTACTATGATGGGGCTTACTTCTTATCGGTTATAGAGCCATAACAACGTCAACCTTGCTCAGCAAAGCAAGACAAAGCAAGCGAGCGAGTGAGTGTGTGAGTGAGCCAAGTCAGGGCAGGGCAGGCCTTGCTCACATACATAGTCAACAGCCACGTCGAGCCATGTCTTAAGCAGCTCGGAAGGCGAGTATGAGCAGCTCATGGCACGTACTGCGAGAGCAAAGGCAGTCAAGCTAAAGCAGTAAAAGCGCTCTGCTATGCTTTGCAAAAGCAACAGTCACAGCCACATTTAGCCATGCCTTAAGTAGCTCTGAGCGCGAGTATGAGCAACTAATGGTATGAGAGGAAAGGAACTCAAGCTAAATAGCTTATGTGCTTTGGTATGGTTTGCACAAACGGCTCTTGTAGCTCAGGACTTGGAGCGGGCGCTGGAAGTGGTAGGGCTATAAGATCGCAAAAGGGCGGTTAATACCGCCCCTTTCTAGAGTTGTTAATGTGGTCTTAATTAAAGACTAGGAGGCGTTTCTGTCACCTGAAAGACCGAAAGCACGCTGAATAGCTTGTACGCGGAAAGCAGGATGCATTTGACGCAGCTGCTGCTCGCGCTGCTCTTTGAGCTCAGCGTAGATTAAGGTGCCAAGACGGTCAATGGTACGACGGCATACAGGAGGGTGGCCTAAGAAGTTAAGCACCTGTAACTCCTCAAAGATCTCACGCACAGAGATCTTCTTTACAGTATTGCCGATACGCTTGCCACGGATAATACGGTCTTTAACAAACTCGTAGAAAACCATGCTCTTACCTGGGAGGACGCGATCCTTAACTGGAAGTGGCTCTGGATCACGCTCAGCACGAATGTAGGCGTAAACGGTAGGGCGTGAAATACCCATACGTCTTGCAATGGCAGAAACCTTAATGCCAGCAGCGTACAATCGTCTGATTTCTATACCTTTCTCAATGCTGATGTAATTAGGCATTGACAGAACTCCTTATGTTTCTCATATGCAGATGGCTAAGTCTATCTGCTAAGGTTATGTAGAACCCTAATAAATGAGGTCATAGTCAGAAGCATCGGATAACAATAGAAGCACTGACACATAAAGTGCCTAGTAAAATATTAGGACACGACCACTTCAAGTTCGCTTGATCAAATAGTCATAGTCCATGTACTAAAAGTCTTCTGACTGCATATGTCTTTAGAAATCTAAAGACTCTCTTTGAATGTTTGATTATGAGATTACTCTGTGTCAGCAAGCTACGTGAGCAAGACTGACTGCTAGGGTGTATAGCCACTAGCCATTGAGGGTGATACTCCAGTGTTATGACGCTCACTTCGTCTTTAAACGAGTGGCGTTCCCTCAATATCAAGAGTAATTCTCATATATTATTATATGCATTAAGACAGCACATCGACCATACTACTTTTGTAGCGAAATAACGATTTAAAAGCTATAAATATAGATAAATCATAGGATTAATAGGGGTTTACAGTAATATCTAGGCTTGATCAAATTACTACTTGTGTGACAAGTGTCCTGTTGATTTTTGAGCATTTCTACAAAATAGATTTAACAATTTTGCTGTATCAAGTATTTTTTAAGTAACGTTTCTCAGATCAAGCCTAAGCCTATGTATATCAAAGCGCGTTAAGCAACTTAATGAAAAATTTGCATCGTCAAGCTTACACAAGCACTATGCAAAGTTATCTAGGCTTAGCAAAATTTGCTCACATTTAGTCTTACATACTACCACATATAGTCTTACATAAGACCACATAAACAAGCAAGCGAGACTAGCTAGTAGCTGTGATGCAATATACATATGGTGTAAAAACGCCTCAAGTATCAACGCATCAGTAGCAGCAATAAACTTAGACTTTCTCTACACACTAATTATTACACAGCTGACACTAGATGCATAGTCATAATCTTAAGATGCACCATTTCATCACGAGTCTAAGCATTAATTAGATCTCAATATCACAGCTACCAGACTAAATCCCTCGACAAATGATCAAACATAGCCCTTAGCACAGCACGTGACAATCCTCCCCAAAAGCCACAAGACCGAGCATCTAAGACCCAGCTTATTTGCCACCCGCCCTCTTATCTACGCAAGAGGTCAGCAGTGCCGCCCCTTAGCCATAAGAGCCACCCGTTAATAACCGTCCGTTAATCCATTCATACGGCGCAGTATGTAGCACACTGGATATAGGCCATAGACCATAACTTCAATCCATAACCAGGCAATGCATGGCCACATTAAGAAACAGGGTGTATAGAGCAAGCAAAGTAGGTCGATGAATGGCAGAGCAGGGCCAGGTAGCGATTAACAAGCTTTTACAATCAACTCATCCTAGGCAGCTGTAGTTGAGAGTTGAGGATTGCTGCAGCAGACTATCTCTGCTAATTGCTCTCACTAATAGCTTAGTGTCGTTAGAGTCCAGTCAGAGCAGGGCAAAGAGGGTGTCCTTGCGAGAATGCAGTCCCAATAGCTAAGACAGCATCAGCGTGTGTAATAGGCAATGCAAGAAGGCAAGTTGACCAGAAGCCTCTGCCTGCATAGCAGGTCGAATGAGCACAGCTTGTGGGGCATGGTAAGACTTTTAGCTACGCGCTGTCATTGCAGAGAAAGTATGTAAGTCAGCAGCAAGACGTACTTAAAAGTAAATCAGCAAGCACATGCTAAGATGTACAGTTAGACTTATCAGCCCGTTTTGAGATTACTTGTTATGAAGAAATTGGATTCAGCACTTAGGACTCAGATTGAAGAGCAACTTCGCAACGGAGATACAGTTGCCTCAATCTCAAGGGCCACTGGCGTTCACATCAACACCATTTATCAGATCCGCAATATGATGTACACCAATGAGATCCCTGCAGATGCACCAATGCCACGCGGTTTGACCTCATTAAAAGAAGCGCAAAAGATTGCAACTATCTGCGAAATGCTTGGTTATGACCATCCTGATGTGCGTGAGTTATTAGCCAATAAGGCTCTTGATATTGACGAGATCAAGGCATTTCAAGAATGGGCTCAAAATAACCTTGAGCTATGCACTAAGTCTACACTGAGAGCTCGAGCCCGCGATGAGGCTAAGTTAGCTAAACAAGAACGAGCTCATCAAAAAGCCATAGAAAAGCTCAATGCTCAGCAGAAAAAATTAACCGCCAAATATGAAAAGGAGAATAGGGACTTACGCATCTCGGCAGAATTGTTAAAGAAAGCAATTGCACTCCAGAGCAATCAAGATTAACTAAAGCTACAGCATTCCTCGCTATTGTTCTTTTCGACCAATAGATAGAACTCATATAAGTCTGGAGGCAAAGTTTGCTTCAAGGTACTCACCATGGTAATCGTTTAATCGACTTGTCCTGCGCTCCATGGACAATTCATGAGTTCTTCGCCGGTAGCGGCCTGGTTGCTTACGGCCTAAAAGGTATGTTTAAACCAGTATGGGCTAATGATATTAGTAAGCACAAAGCGGCTGTATTTGAGGCTAACTTTGGTCTTAAGCATTTTAAGCTTGGGGATATCAAAGATGTGAGCGGCTCTGATTTGCCTTTTGCGCATTTATCTTGGGCAAGTTTTCCATGCCAAGATTTATCCTTAGCGGGCGCTTTAGATGGTATTCATGCCTCTAGAAGCGGTTTAGTGTGGGAATGGCTACGCGTATTAGATGAGATGCTTGAAAAGCCGCGCATATTGGTTTTAGAAAATGTAAGTGGTTTGCTTTCCTCAAATGGCGGTGCTAATTATCGCGCTCTTCATATGGCGCTTGTAGAGCGTGGCTACAACTGTGGCGCTATTGTTCTAAATGCTGCTCTATTTGTGCCTCAGTCACGACCAAGGGTATTTGTTATTGCTGTTCAACGTGATAGCAAAATCCCATCACATCTAACTAGCGACACGCCTTGTTATCTGCATAATAAAGCCGCCATCGACTTAGGTAAGTCTTTACCAGGATGGATTTGGTGGCATGCTGACAAGCCTCATAGCCGCCAGAGCACATTAGAAGATATTATCGAAGAAGAAGTTGTATTTGATAAAGATGCAATCTTAGAGCTTGTTCCTCAGCGACATTGGGTCAAGCTCAATGAACACGAAACGTTTTATGCCACAGGCTATCGCCGCACACGTCATGGAAAGCAGCAACTAGAATTGCGCTTTGATGGAATTGCGGGTTGCCTTAGAACCCCTGAAGGCGGTAGCAGCAAACAGTATTTAGTTGTGAAAAAGGCCAATGAAATTCATACTCGCCTGTTGACGGTTCGCGAGGCAGCTCGCTTGATGGGAGCTCCAGATAGTTTTGTTCTTCCAGGAAGTGCCAACGATGGCTATAAAGCGATGGGAGATGCTGTTGCAGTGCCGGTTGCTCAATTCATTGGAGAGAGGTTTTTAACCAAGCTTGCCAAGTCCGTATACACTGAGTAGACCACTAAAAAAGGCTCACTTACACTACTGACGACCTAAAGCAAAAAAGCGACCACAACTGATGCTCTATCCAATCATCAGTCATGATCGCTTTGGTAAGGCCGTTCAGAATAGCCTTATTAATTATTGTGTGGTTCGGTTAATTAGAACATGAAACGAGCATTAGCATTGATGCCTAAGCTGTCAGTGTTGGAAGAACCAGTGTAGTTGATGCTTACGGAAGTACCGAAGTTACCGTTTTGTGCACCAAGACCTAAGTTCAGACCATAAGTAACCTTATCTAATACCTCAGTATCGAGTACGGTATTAACCTTAACACCATCGAAGCGAACTGAAGAGTTAACGTCAGTGTCACCGGTGTTGAAGGTTAAGGTTAAGTCAGCATTAGGAGCTAAAGTCCAATCGCCCATGTTAAATGCCTTAGATACGCCAACACCAACTGGGATGGAGAAGACGTTCTGTACATCAAAGTCGGTCTTGCCGATGCTGCCCTTAGCAGTCTTCATCTCGTAAGACTCAGTGTCTAAACGTGTAAAGCGCATGCCAGCATGTGGGGTGATGTCAGCAAACTCGGTTGCGATGGTGTACTGACCAGTTACGCCTAAGGTTACAGCAGTGGTGTCTGCCTTAGCAGATACATCACCAAAGTCCTTAGAGCCAGAAGCACCCTTAACCTCATGAGAGATTACGTTAAAGGAAGCATCGCCAACTAAAGCTAAAGAGCCAAAGCCCATTACTGAGTAAATACCAACACCGTAGTAATCGAACTCATCCTTCAGGCCGTTACCTTGACCCTTACCGTCAGCATCACCAGAACCGATGTTGAAAGCAGCACCAAAGCGCATGTTGCCGCTTACAGTATCAGCACCAAAGGTTACGCCAGTAAGGTCAACATCAGCACCATAAGTAGCGCCCTGAGCGTCGAAGCCGTCAGCATCAACATTCTTATAAGCAGGGGTTAACCATACACCGCCGTTAGCTTGTGAGCCAGTAGCTGCAATGGTAGCAGCCTCTACACCCATAGAGCCAACACGACCACCGATAGCCTCAGCCATAGTGCCTACTGCAGCAACTGCAGCAACCTGAGCACCAGCGAAGGTAGCAGCGTGGGCTACAGCATCAATCTCAGCACCATTAACAGAGGTTGTTGCTATCTCGTGGAGGTAATCATAGCCAAGGCCAGAGGTTACGTACTTAGCAGAATCATCACCCAGGATCTTACCAACTAAGTCGCGAACTGGACCAGATGTCTTAGCCATCTGAGACTGCAGCTTTTCGTAATCAAGCTTGATCTCAGCAACATTACCATCAGTACCAACGGTGAAGTTCAGCATGCCATTAACAGACTGACCCTTAACTTCATTAGCTAAGGTACCGCCGCTAAAGAGCTTTAAGTTCGTATCAGCTGCAGTGAACTTACCAGCAAGTAATACCGGAGTACCAGCATCGATATCGATCTGCATACCGCTCTGTACAGTAATAGCAACCTTATCCTTAGCACCAGTAGTTGGGTTAGTCAGGGCTGCATCAGTAATGATTAAGCCTGCGCCCTTAGCTACGTTAACTGCTGAAGAGCCAGTATTACCATTTGGATCTACATTTGGACCTAAAGAAATGTTAGCGCCATTAGCAACAGTAATAGGCTTGTTGATTACTAAGGCATTCTTAACTCTGCTGCTTGGGTTGAAGGAGCCGTTAGCGTCGAGGTAGTCAGCAACTACAGCCATTGCAGAAGCTTCGTCAGCAAAGCCGATAGCAGTAATAGCGTTCTGACCAACTGTCAGTTTACCTTTAACCTCATTGTCAGTCAGCTTGTTGATGATCAGAGCACTTGCCTTCTTACCATATGGTGGGTCAACAAAAATGCTACCGCTCTTAGCCATATCAAGAGTATCAGCAATAACTACTGCGCCTAAGCCGTTGGTGTCGTCTGAACCAATATTCAGCTTAACACCCTGAGCAATCTTGAGCTCGCCAGAGAGCTTGAGGGTTGCACCGCCAGCTACTACGTGGGCACCACCATCATTAGCATCTGCCTTGTAAGCAAGATTCAGATTCTTAGCTGTTAAAGAACCTAAAACCTCGAACTCGGCATAGTCTTGACCAGAAACAGAGTTCTTTTTATTTAAGGTAATGGTTGCCTCTGGAGCGTTTAAGCTAGCACCCTGAGTTACATAGAGGTGACGTACATCGATGTTAGTGCCATCAACAGTGAGGCTTGAGCCTGGGGCAACCATCATGCCATCGAGAATAGCGTCGGTTTCACCGATATTACCAGTTACAGTTACGTTGGCAGAGCCATACTTATGGGCATCACCAATTAAGAGCATACCACGCTCGCGCTCAGTAGTGCTTTGGCTTGGGATTGCGGCTGCAGTGATGTTGCCAACCTTACCAGTGCCAACTAACTTAAGACCTGAGTCTTTGGTAGCTAAGTGAACGTCACCAGCCTTGTTGCCATCGCTGCTTGCAACGAAGAAGCCCTTGTCGCTTAAGCTTGCGTTGGTGAGCTTAACTACACCATGAGTAGTGTTTTCACCAATAGTCAGCTCGGCAGCGCCCTGAGCTAACTTAACAGCACCAAAAGAGTAGGTCTTCTGGATAGCTGTATCGCCAATAGTCATAACGGTGTTGCCATATACGCTATCTGGAGTACCAGCAAGGATCTTAGAAGCATCAAAAGTCATGCTGCCAGAAGCGTTAGAGCCGGTTACGTTAAAGCCAGCAAAGCTACCGCCAAACTGTGTCTGCTGGACTAAGCTCTTGTACTGCTCCATGGTCAGTGAGCCGAGACCAGTGATGTGCAGGGTTGACATTGCGTCACCGGTTACAGCATTTGCTGCAAACTTGGTTTCGTCGAACTTAACTTCGTCGCCTGGCTTGGTGATAAACTTAGAGCCATCAACATAAAGCTCAGCAACATCCTGAAGCTCAATAGTGTCAGCAGCAACCTTTAAGGCTGAGGCATTACGTAAGTCAAGAACACCGTCTTCAATAACAGCCTTGCCGTCAGTTTCGGTAGTCTCGAACAGGCCGTTAACCTTTAATGCAGATGCAGCGTTCTTTACGTAAAGAGCGACGTTATTAGCAGCGCCTGAAGTTAAGATAACATTGCCGTTAGCGGTGTATTTACCACTCTCGATAACAATCTCGCCATCATCAATATCTACGTGACCAGTGATAGAACCAGCGCCAGCATTCTCGAGGTATAAGCTGTCCTTGAAGGAAAAATCTTCACCGCCCTTGTTCTTAACAAAGGTAACGTTCTCAGCCCAGAAATTGCCAACACCGAGAGAATCGCCAGACTCTAAGTTGGTAGAACCTAAGGTTAAGTTCTTGGCAGCAACTTCAAGATTGTCAGCACCAGTTAATTTCTTTGAAACGGTGAGGTTCTGGCCTGCAAGGGTACCGCCCTCGGCAAAAATCTGACCTGCGGTTGCTGATGAGTTATTATAGGTAAACTGAGCAACATCAACGTTCGCAGAATCGGTCAGCTTAATAGTACCGCCGTTTTGGAGGTTAACCTTACCTGTAGCTGCGTTTGCTAAGTCATTGGTTGCATCAGTATCAAAGATCTTGGACTCATCCTTGTACTTAAGAGCCTCAGTGCCGACCTTGCCAGTTAAGAAAGATGCCAGCTTCTTGGAGCTGAGCTCAACTACGGCAATATCGTCATCATCATGATTCTCATCGCCGATATAGAGCATACCATCAGCATCTGATGCAGCTAAAGTTGCACCCTCGCTTACGCGCATGGTGCCAGCATACAGACCTAAAGTACCGCCAATAACAACGTGAGCACCGTCATTAACATTCACGATGCCTTCACCGCCGTCTGCAGGGTCTAAGCTACCTCTAACACCCTTGGCAACGGATAAGATACCGCCGTTGTTGATATTGATCTTGCCAACGTTTACACATGCAGAAGGCTTAACATTTTGGGTTCCAGTTGCAGTAGAGCCAAAGCTCAGGATACCGCCATTAACGTTAAGAAGCTCGCCATCTAAGTCAGTGCCATAATCTGCACCCTCTGCACCCATAAGAGCAGCTAAGGTAATCTTTCCGTCTTTGTTGATGGTGATTTCACGTGCATCAATGGTAGCATCGCCTGAACCGGTCTTATCACCTAAAGTAATAGAAGCAAGACCTTCAACCGTATCAGCAGCACCAGCAGTGAACTTGCCATCACCAACAACTACTGAGTTAGCCAGTAGCACTGCATGAGCGCTGTTGTTAGCACCGGTCTTAACAATTAAGTCAGACTGAACTTCAACCTTGTCAACCTGAACAAAAACAGAGCCAGAAGCGCCATCTAAGGTAAGACCATAGCTCTTGCCACCCTTGTTGGTGCCTGCAATCTTAAGAGTGCCTTCACCTTTAATATTAATCTTATGGGCATTGCTGTCACCAGCCTTAATAACGTTTGTTGCAGCTTTAGAATCGCCGACAACGAGCTGCTGATTTTTACCAAGCTCTAAAGAGGTACCTGAACCATTAGTGCCAGTTAATTTGATATTTTGGAACTTACCAGCTGCACCCTTATCGGCGTCCTTACCGGTAATAGTGACAGTACCCTTACCGTCCTTAAATGCCTGTGCCCACTCATCAGCGGTGAGATTGCCATCGGCAGCTGCGGCATTGGCTGCGCCAGCGGATAAAGCGCCTGCAGCAGCGGCTGCGGCGAGAATCATTTTGAGATTAGCGTTCTTGAAGATTGCGCGATACTGAGCCATCAGGAACTTGATGGCATTATTGGTTTGCTTCATAACTTCAGCTTAAAACCTTATGTTGAAAGAAAATTTAGCTCTGCACTGCATAGTGTTAGGACTAACATCGCTTACGTGTCTTATCTACGAAAACTAAGGCAGGCTTGTGAGCAAGGAATTGTTCTCTAAGTCTTTAAGGCTTGGTTCAAGACTTTTAAACACCAAGCCATTTCTCAGTATAAGAATGCTTTAACTAAACATCTCAGCATTGACTCTGTGCCCATACATTGGGCTGACTAAATAGAGAGCCATCCTGACATGCTAGTCACAAGCATTTTTGAGTCGTGCAACTCTGTTAAAGGCGGGAAACAAGTCTTTTGTTGCTTAACGTAAAAATACACGTTGTAAGCTAGATACAGAGAATTGTGAGACCTAGTCGACATAAATTATCATCAGTAAATTTCGATTTTTACGCCCCCCCCCCAAGCATAGTTATTATACATACCACTTAACATCAAGATATATAAGCGAGTCTTACCTGAATTTTTCTAAATTTCGTACAAAGACATCAAAGATATTACCTAAAATATTCTTTCGTGCCAGAAGAGATTCATTCGATTCAACCTCTAAAACGGATAGACATCTTTCCATTGCTACATTACAGTTAATGATGCCGTGTGCATCTGCTATAACACCAGTTACTGGATATCAGTTTGCGCTAGTATAGCTGCCTCTCTTTCAAGAGTTTTGTTGTTCTTTCTGCCTTTAGGACGCCCACGGCCACGCTTTACTGCTACAAGCCCAATGGATTGTTTGAAGGCCTCTCTTTCAAGAGTCTTGTTGTTTTTCCTACCTTTAGGACGACCTGGACCATGCTT
>NZ_AXWV01000066.1 GCF_000482845.1 Anaerobiospirillum succiniciproducens DSM 6400 | reverse complement strand
ATAAAGGCTACTTTTCCTGATTGCTATGAGCTTGAAAGCTATGATGCTCGTTATGCTCCATGTGCACCAGAAATCATAAAGTATTTTTTCAAGTGCAAGTGGATTGAGCTAGGGTATAACTTGATATTGGTTGGTGGTCCAGGTCAAGGCAAAACCCTATTAGCAACATCTCTAGGTAAAGCAGCCTGCTTAGTAGGATACACTACTTTGTTTGTATCCTGCATAGAGTTGTTTCACAAACTTCAAAAAAACGAAAAAACGTATGGTGAGCTTACGCGTGGAACTTTATATGCTGTCCGTCTATTGATAATAGATGACATTGGCCACGCAAGACCTTCTACTGCAGAAGAGGCGACAGCTTTCTTTAGACTTATTGAATTCAGAGTTTCTAACCGTCTTAGCACCATCTTTACATCAAACTCTCAGCCAAAATATTGGCCACGCTCATTTGGAGGTGCTACAGAGACAACTAGGGCAGCACTGGATCGAATTCTCTACAGGTCTTACTACCTACCTTTTAAAGGAACTAAGAGCAAGAGAATAGACGCGTTTAAGAAGTTAAATGCCGAGTTACGCAATCAACGTAACTAGAACAATTTTCTCTTACTTTACAAAGCCAGGAAGCCCGTTCTTTCTGGCTTTTTCATGCGCACAAAACAATTTAAACGGAATACTTATAAAATATCCTTTATTAACAAAGGACATTTGGATAAAATGTACCACATATAAAGAAATAGACATAGCATATCAGCAGTTACAACCTATGCATGGTCTAAAAACAAAACTGTACCAGAAGTTGGATACCATATAAAATGAGCTAAAACGTCCCTTTGACCATGATGGTATAGGTTTAAAACGTCTAAAAGTGGATCATTTTAAACAGTCCCGGGTGAACAACGTCACCAAAGGAATTCTTGTTTGTGATAAAGGCTGTCCTGTAAGTAAGATTAGGGATCTCATTGAACAATACCCTGATCTGCACTACATCTCACCGTACAGACGCAATGCCAAGGTGATTGATGAGCTTGACTTGTGTTCATATGAACAATGCGCAACATTGTCTAGTGGCGTGAATGTCCTTTTTAAGAAGGTATCTTTGCCTAATGGTAAGTACCTCTTCAGCATAAGAGATATGTCGCGAGCATCGCTTGAGCAGAATGGTATGATTCATAAAGGACTTAAGAACAATGGTACTTTCGATGGGGAAGAGTACTCAAAAAAGCTTCTTAAGATGGGCATGATGGTGTATGAGTCGGATCTTGACTTATCGCCTCTAGACATTCTTAATCATTACGAGAATAGATGGTGGTTAGAGACCATATTCGACTTATACAAGAACACATTAGACCTCGAGATTACAAGGGGTCAGTCTCGTGAATCTGTCATAGGAAATGAATTCATTAACTTTGTTGCAACACTCATTGCATGCAAGTTAAGAAATGCCATGAATGATATGGATAAGCTATATGGCAGTGACGGTTCTACATTTGCCTCTAGAATGTCTGAACTTAGAGATGTCTACAGGGAGGTCAATGCTCCAGCTAAAGCTTTTATAGATGATGGTTACTGGGTTTTGCCAGAATCGAATGCCTCATTTACACTTATGGCAAGGCTTGGCTTAGTTGATGACCCTTCTGGAGAACTAACTAAACTTACAAAGACTCGTGAGTCAAAAGCGCAAAGTAGCAAGGATGAGTCACCGTCAACTAATGTCACAGACAATCAACATGAGTCTAACAACGTCGATGCAGTCTTAGAAGACAATGCTCATCAAACCATAGTGTCTGAAGGTAACGAAACTGCAACGGATAGCGGCGTAAAAAGAGGCAGAGGACGACCAAAAGGCAGTCTAAACAAGAAAACCATCGAGGCTATGAAACAAGGCCTTATAGTACAGGATACTCCTAAAAGAGGTCGCGGACGTCCAAAAGGCAGCCAGAACAAGAAAACCATCGAGGCGATGAAGAACGGCTTGATAGACCCAAATGCACCAAAGCGAGGAAGAGGCCGTCCTAGTGGCAGTCCAAACAAGATAAGCGGCCATTTCAAAAGGAACTTTATAGGACCAATGCCTTATGGTCAAAAACATCCTGCTATCCGCAAGAATACCAATCCTAATACTCTTTGGCCATAGAAAACTATGATATCTTTGGATACACAAGATAACCGTCAGAACTTTGCAAAACACTAGAGCAGAGTTCTGATAGTTCAAAGATTTGGTAAGGTTTTAAGATATATTAATTTTAAAGAAAGAGTGTTGCCAATTCTGAAAAAGCTTACCATTAGGATTAGAATTGATAAAAAACATTAAAAGTTGATTTTGCGTGCTTAAAGAATAATAGCTCAGACAAATAATAAATATTTATCACCCTAGCCATTTTTGACGTATTCTTCTAGTTATTCTAGAAAAAAAATATTTAACCTCTAGGTCTATAGGGTAATCTAAATTAAAATCACTATACAGCTCTTTGAGCATGTTTTTACTGATAATTTCAAAATAGTATTTGCGATCCTGAATAATTGGTATTATTTTTTCAAACTCTTTCCTAAAAGCAGACTGACTTTCTTGATCTAATCTATTATAATTCCAGAAGTATTTGTCTATTTTAACAGAGTTGATTATTTGTTTTTCCTTTTCGGTGTGCATATATCTTTCTTCAAGAGTTTTTAATTCTTCTACTATAGCAAATATTTTTGAATTGTCCTTAACTGATGAGCCTTGGTTGTCTGTTCTATAATAGTAAATGCCATCATTAATAAATATTGCTCTGTCTGCTTCAAACAAGCATTTAATATAAAAACTAGTATCTTGGAAACTTGCACCTGGTGTTTCTAGAAAACAAATATTTTTCTTAGTTATCCATTCTCTCCTGTATATTCCACACCATATGCTTGCACCACCCTGAAATGTTTCTAAGTGCTTGATAGGATGAATAATTTTGTCTGATAAATATTTTTTAGAGAACGGTTCTATAAATTTTGGTTTTTTGTCACTAGAAAACTCATAGAAATTGCCTTTAACAAAGTCTATAGAATATTTCTTTTCGTATTTTTTTACATGACTATATAAGATCTTAAAAGCATCTTTATGTATGTAGTCATCTGGCTCCACTATTGCTAAATAATCACCAGTTGCTTCTCTAATTGCCAGGTTCATAGAGTGGCCATAACCTGTATTATTTTTATGAATTACTCTAATACGGTCGTCTTTAGATGCATATTCATCCAGCATTACACCGCTATTATCCTTAGAGCCATCATCAATGCACAGAATTTCTATGTCTTTCAATGTTTGTGTGAGTATGCTTTGCATGCATTCGTCTAAAAACGGTTCAGCATTATAAACAGGCATCATAACAGTTATTTTAGGCATAGGAGATTTCCTTAAATAAAGAGATAGCTCGTTCAACAGCATTGTCCATGTTGTAGTACTTATAGTCACCAAGTCTACCGAGCATGAAAAGATTTTTTGTTTCAGCAGCTAAAGCTAAATATTGAGTATATTTTTCTCTTGTCTCTTTGTTATCGATTGGGTAGTAACGATCGTTCCTTCCTAACTCAAAAGGCTCTGAAAATTCTTTTGCAATAACAGTTTTTTCAGAGCAGTCGTTGAGTAGATGTTTATACTCATGTATACGCGTAAAATCGTAGTTATTTGGATAGTTCACACAACAGTGAGATTGATAGAATTCTTTTTCGTGCGTTTCAAGGCTGAAGTTTACGCTGCGATAAGGTAATACGCCGAATCTATAATCAAAATATTCATCGATTGATGATGTACAAATTGTTCTATCAAATTTTTCTTTAATGTCTTTGAAATTTGTATTTAGCATAATCTCAATGTTTTCATGATTAAGGATATTCTTAATCATCTTGGTATATCCATCTTGAGGTATGCCTTGATATTTATCTTGAAAGTAACGGTTGTCTTTACTTAAATATACAGGAACTCGTGCTGTGACTGAAGATGCTATTGATGCCGGATCTAATCCCCATTGTTTTACGGTATAGTTAAGAAAAACCTTATCGTAGATATACTGACCTAAAAATATAAGATCGGCATCATCTTGTTGGATAAAGTCTAGAATTGGTACTTTAGTATTGTACGTATATTTCGATAATAGTTTCTCTTCAAGGCGTTTTGCTAGTGATGTCGGAAAAACTTGATATAGGGTGTTGAAGTTGAATGGAATTGAAGCTTTGATACCGTCAACAAGAGCAACAACTTCATGCATATAAGTGTTAAACTTAGTAAAGCGTGATAGAAACTGCCAAACAGCATCATTGTTAGTATGGAATATGTGCGTTCCGTACTTATGGATCATAATTCCATTTTCATCTCGATAGTCATAGCAGTTGCCGCCGATATGACCTTTTATATCAGCTACTATTACCTTTTCATTAAGATTTTCTGCAATAAGTCTTGCAATAGTAGCGCCTGATATTCCAGCGCCGATAACTAAGTTTTGTTTATGCATAAGTATTTTTATTTCTTCGTTATTTCTAAAAAATCAGCATTTAGCAATCTTTATTTAAACTTAAATGTATCAGAAAAAGTAAAAGCTGACTGTGCCCGCAGTCAGCTTTTATTGTTAACGGAACTAAAATTGGTCGTAATAGTTGATTAGCAGTTTAAAACTAACTTTCTATTTGATCCTTGCTTAGTATTGTAACTTTCTTTTCTGGCAGCTGTTCTGGGTAGTCCAATGAGTAGTGAAGGCCACGGGACTCTTTGCGCTCTTGAGCAGAGTACACTATGATCTCTGCAACTTGTAATAGGTTTCTAAGTTCAAGGAGATTCTTAGAAATCTTAAAGTGAGAGTAGTAGTCTGCAACCTCTTTCTTAAGAAGGTTAATGCGGTGGAGCGCACGTTGCAGGCGTTTATTAGTACGCACAATACCAACATAATCCCACATCATGAGTCTAAGCTCATGCCAGTTGTGGGTAATGATCACTTCTTCATCAGAATCGCTCACACGGCTATCATCCCAAGCAGGGATATCGATTTGCTCAAGCTCATCTATATTCTCATCTGCAAGGTGCTGAGTAATATCTTTAGCTGCAGCCTGACCATAAACTACACACTCAAGAAGAGAGTTTGAAGCAAGACGATTGGCTCCATGCAGACCAGTATATGCAACTTCGCCAATGGCATAGAGTCCCTGAATATCGGTTCTTGCCTTGCTATCCACCATCACACCACCGCAACTGAAGTGAGCTGCTGGAACAATTGGGATTGGTTCTTTGGTTATATCGATGCCAACCTTTAAGCAGCGTTCGTAAATAGTTGGGAAATGCTTCTTAACAAAGTCTGCTGGCTTGTGACTGATGTTTAAATACATGCAGTCAGCGCCAGTTTTCTTCATTTCATGATCGATAGCTCTTGCTACAATGTCACGGGGAGCAAGTTCACCGCGATCATCGTACTCTGGCATAAAGCGTGTACCATCTTTACGCTCTAAGGTTGCTCCTTCTCCACGTAACGCTTCTGTTAACAGGAAGTTACGATCCGCTGCGTTGTAAAGAGTAGTTGGGTGGAATTGATTAAATTCCATATTTGCTACGCGACAGCCAGCTCGCCAAGCCATAGCTATGCCGTCACCAGAGCTAACTTCTGGGTTACATGTGTATTGGTATACCTTGGATGCGCCGCCTGTACATAGAGCAACAAAACGTGCTCTAATGATCTCTACTTGATCGTCTTTTTCATTCAGCACATAGGCACCAAGTACTCGATTGCCTGGCATATTCAGCTTTTTAGTTGTTATGAGATCAACAGCATAGCGATCTTCTAAGATCGTAATGTTTGGATGCTCTTTTGCACGTGCAACTAAAGTCTCCTGGATTGATTTACCAGTGTGATCTTCTGCGTGGAAGATACGTCTATGAGAGTGACCGCCTTCTCTATGCAGATGATAAGGTGATTGTTCGGCGCTCTTTTCTTCTTCCTTGAGATCGAAAGGAACACCGGCATCAATTAACCACTGAATTGAGTCATGAGCATGTTCTGCCACTTCACGAACTACTTTTTCATCACAGATAAAAGATCCTGCAATACAGGTATCTTTGATGTGAGCCTCAATAGAGTCTTGATCATCCTTAATGTTGTATACGCCTGCTATACCACCTTGGGCATAGTTTGTTGAACCAGCGCATACGTCAGCCTTAGATAAAACAATCACTTTTGCACTTTTGGCAATACCTAATGCCAAAGTTAGACCTGCGGCACCACTGCCAATAACAAGGCAGTCTGTTGTGTAATCCATAATGGAGCCCTTAAATCGTAGTGAATTTGATCGCGGGTATTTGAAGTTGCTTCAAGTGCCAGCTAAAAGCTAAAGCGGTCAAATAGAGTTTCACAGATGTGGCTTGTGCTATGCCAAGAGCCAAGCTAATCAGATTTTAGCCTAATACAAACCTGAATTTTAATAACTTCTTCAAGACTTGCTAACAAAATGGCATTTAAATCGTCTTTTATGCGATAAGTGGTGCACTAAAGTAGGGCGAGATATTAATGCAAAACGATCATTAATTGTCTGAGATGAACGTTGTATGCTTTATACTTGTGTTATGCATAGTAGTCTTGCGATCTTATTGTTCTACACAAATGTCTAAGATCTCTATCTTAGTCTTGTCAAATAGTGTATGTATTGTGAGAATACCTCAGCTAGGGAACTTTTTAATGAGTTCAATGGTCTATAGGACTAAACAGGATGTTGAATCATTATGATGACTAAAGAGCAGGCACAATCACTCGCAGCTGAAGATATTGCGCTGGTAAAGCGTGTTCAGCAAGGTGATAAGCAGGCTTTCAACATTCTGGTGCTTCGTTATCAACATAAGGTTTGCGATATCGCATACAAGTTCGTAAGCAATCCTGTTGATGCTAACGATATTGCACAGGAAGCATTTATTCGTGCATACAAGTCAATTGACTCTTTCCGTGGCGAAAGTTCCTTTTATACTTGGATGTTTCGAGTAACCTCAAATGTTGCTAAAACTTACTTAGAGGTCAACAATAAACATCGTTATGCAGTCGATGTTGATGATCCTGAATTCAATTCTAAGCATGACGTTCACGGTGTGTTGGTTTCAAATGAGGGCCCAGACGCTTTGTTTGACTCTCATGAGCTTAGCAATATCATTAATGAGGCATTAAATGAGCTTCCTGAGGATTTAAAACGAGCCCTACTCTTACGTGAAGTAAAGGGATTGTCTTATGATGAGATTTCTGAAATTATGGAGTCTCCTCTAGGAACCGTAAGATCGAGAATTTTCAGAGCACGACAACATATAGAAGAAAAAATGGCTCGCTTTGAAAGGGGATTATAGTTTGGAGCAGTCTATGCGAAACCAGTCATCAGAAACTAACGAGAAACTCTTAAAGGCCTCGGAACTTTTTGATGGCCGTTGCCAGCATCTAAGTTCGGAGGACTTAAAGTCTTTTGACTCAGTTGAGGTTAGAGAGCATTTAAAGAACTGGGCTTTAATTGGTAGCGCCTTGCGTGATGAAATGCCTCAAAAAGTCGACTTAAATTTCGCCGACAAAGTAATGGCAGCAATTGATGAGCAAGATAAAGCTTGGGTTCCTCCATATGAAAGCGAGGATAACTTTGATCAGTCTAGCTTGCAGCAAGATGTAAATAAGACTGGTAAAGTTAAATTTGCTATGCCAACTATCGCTTTGAAAAAGGCAGGCACAGTTTTAATTCAAACAGCTGTTGCTGCAACTGTAGCTACAGTGGCCGTAATTGGCATGCAAGTCTATAATGCATCCAACGTGCAGATGGATAACATCGCAACAACTGCATCAAACAATGTAGGCCCTGTTAATGGGTTAAACTTAGCAGCTTTTCAGACTAATGAGAGTGATATCGTTTCTCTAAATAATGTAAACGATAGTGCTAAACCAACTCCGCCAGCTGATAAGACAGATTTAAGCAAAGTTCGACAGGAAGAACTTGATAAAGTTAATTCTTATGTGCAGGGATTTATTACTGAAACTGCTTCAAGATAGTTTGAGTCAATAGTTATCCTATCAGTATCAAAGCTGTTAGAATGATTGTTAATAAGATAATGCTAAGGCTGTGTCCACGCGATACGGCCTTTTTTGTATTTGTAGCTTGTTAATTTAGGTAACCAAAGTGCGCCATGCTTTTAGTTTCTACAGTTTTGTAACTGTACTTATAGCAAGTATTTATTCAACAAATGTCTTTGCTCATGATGATCCTATGGTCGATACTCTTGAGGCAAATACATCATACTTATCAAACACTATTCCACTTTCATCCATTGGTCCAATAGACTCAAACCATATTAATAAGTGTTTTGATTCGTTTAAAGAAACTAGAGCACGTGTGCGTGATTCAAGTACTCAATCAGTTGTAGTTCTATCAAATCCAGGAGGTATCGCTCCATTTATTACTTTGCAAAGTGTTGGTGCTAATGGTCGTCATTACACTTTATGGCAAACCTTAAATGGTGAAATTAAAGGTTATGCGCTTAGAGATGGCGAAGGATTTGACTATAACGATAGTACAATGACTGCCTTACCATTATCATGGCACCCAACCTTTATTTGGGACAGTCTTTTTGCTTCAGACAAGTCGCTCAATAGCTTCTCATGTATTTTTATGGGCAGGACTAGAGTGATGGGCAAGCGCGTGAGTATCTTAAGGCTAATGCCTCAAGAGAACTTACGCTATTCATATCTGCTAGCCAAAGAGGACGAGTCTGACTTTCCTGTTGAGCTGACTATTCTCGACCCTAAAGGATCTGTCATTGAGCGCATGACTACCATGGATAGTAGGTCTGTAACTAGTCTAAATTTCCCGATTAATGATGAGATATTTAATAGGTTTCAAGCTGAACACTCTCAAGATAAAGATAATAGCAGTATTCTAGAGGACTCGACTGGCGCTGTAAAAGGTTCATTAAGTAACGTCAACTCTGATAAAGCTGCGGGGTCTCAAAATAATGAAGATCCATTACCGTGGCCTGAGCTGCAGATTCCAAACGTATATCAGCTAGTTGATTCTGGTAAGTTTGCACAAGGCGGTCCAAACTGTACCTATCAAGAGTTTTCAGATGGTATAACCTCATTTAGGGTATATAAGAATGATCCTTCTGCAGTTCTATATCCTGTACTTACAAATGGAACCATCTCGGTTGTGCGCAAAAAAGCGCTAAAATATGAGTATTCAGTTGTTGGTGAGGTTCCTGTATCACTAGCAGAATATGTATTGACAAGGATCAATGGTTAACATGAGCACAGATAAAGACTTAAATGCTAAAAAGCTCAAGTACTATGTAATCAATCTCAAGGGCCAAACTGAGCGTCGCGAGCGCATGGCAAAGCTATTAGATGCCCAAGGAGTTGATTATGAGTTTTTTGAGGGTGTGAATGGTAGGGCATTAACAGAAGAGCAGAAAGCTTTATTTGCAGATGAGGATAAAAACATTTTAGAAATGACAGGTGGCAGAAAGCTACTTGTCGAAGACAAGCTATCTTTACCAGAAAAAGGCTGTGCGTTATCCCATCTTAAACTTTATCAAAAGATCTTAGATGATGGAGTGCAAAGAGCAGTAATCCTTGAGGACGATATGCTTCTTAATCAAGATGTTTATGAAGCATTAGACAATATTGATTGTATTAAAGAGCCTTGGGACATCATTAACTTTTCATCTCACATCGGTATCAAGAGTTTGCCTGGCGCAAAGAAGTATTATGCAAACAAAGAAAAAGGATTTTACTTCCAGCGTTTAGGTATGCGTAATAACACACTTGATGCCATTTTTAATCGCCGAAGAGTTTTAATATATGCTGCTTTATATGTAGTAACTCCGACAGCCTGTAAGCGTCTTATTGAGCTTGGATACCCAGTAAGAATCGTTGCAGACTATTTAACAGGTCTTGTCGCATACCATAATTTAAAGCTTTTTAGAGCATACCCTTTGAATCATTTTATGCAGTTTCATGAGGTTGATTCGACCATTGGAGATCGACCAGCGCACCGCATGATTAGACTTTAGTTAATGGGGGCTTTGAAGTACCGTAATATTGGCCTATTCACAGTGCATTTGTCAGTTACGATCTAAAAGATACATCTTTTAGATATAATAGAGAGCTAGCTTAAGATCTAGATATCGCTTTTGAGTGCCGCTGAGGCAGCCAACGGGATTACCCTGGAACTCCATATTTAGGAACTTTTTACTTTCATCATGGCTAACACTTTTGACCAGAAATTAGTACGCAACTTCTCGATCATTGCTCACATCGATCATGGCAAATCAACCTTGTCAGACCGCTTTATTCAGGTTTGTGGCGGTCTTAGTGATCGTGAAATGCAAGCTCAGGTTCTCGACTCAATGGACATTGAGCGTGAGCGTGGCATTACTATTAAGGCTCAGGCTGTGACTTTAAAGTATAAAGCCCAAGATGGTAATACCTACGAGCTTAACTTCATTGATACTCCAGGTCACGTAGACTTTGCTTACGAAGTATCTCGCTCTCTTTTTGCCTGTGAAGGTGCATTATTAGTAGTTGATGCTGGCCAGGGTGTAGAAGCTCAGACTCTTGCAAACTGCTATCAGGCTATTGAGCTTAATCTTGAGGTTATTCCTGTTCTTAACAAGATTGATTTGCCTGCTGCTGATCCTGAGAAGGTAATCTTCGAGATCGAAGATATTGTTGGTTTGGAAGCTCATGATGCCTGCCGCTGCTCTGCAAAGACTGGTTTAGGTGTTGAGGATGTATTAGAGCGTTTAGTTCACTCTATCCCAGCTCCAAATGGAGATCCTGATGCTCCATTGCAGGCTCTGATCATTGATTCTTATTTTGATGATTACCTTGGTGTAGTGTCATTAGTCCGTGTTAAAAATGGCACCTTACGTAAGGGTGACAAGATCAAGGTAATGAGTACTGGTCAGGCATGGGATGTAGAACGACTGGGCATTTCTACTCCTAAGCGTGTCGATGTGCCAGTATTAAACTGCGGTGAAGTAGGTTGGGTCGTCTGTGGTATTAAGACCATTCATGGTGCTCCTGTAGGCGATACCATTACCCACGCACGCAATGTTGCTCCTGAGGCGCTACCTGGATTCCACGAGGCTAAGCCACAGGTTTATGCAGGCATGTTCCCAGTTGATACTGATGATTACAATGCCTTCCGTGATGCATTAGATAAGCTCTCTTTAAATGATGCATCACTGTTCTTCGAGCCAGAAAACTCTACTGCACTTGGCTTTGGTTTCCGCTGTGGCTTCCTTGGAATGCTGCACATGGAGATCATTCAGGAGCGTTTAGAGCGTGAGTACAATCTCAACCTCATTACTACAGCCCCAACTGTAATTTATGAGATTGTATTGACCTCTGGTGAAATTATTCATATTGACAGCCCTGCTGCACTGCCTCCAATTAGCAATATCTCCGAGATTCGTGAGCCTATTGCTGAGTGTCGTATGCTGATGCCAACCGCTTATGTTGGCGCAGTTATGACCTTGTGCCAAGAAAAGCGTGGTGTACAGACTTCTATGGTTTACCACGGTGATCAAGTTGCTCTTACTTATGAATTACCAATGAGTGAGGTTGTATTAGACTTCTTTGATCGCCTCAAGTCTGTATCACGCGGCTATGCATCGCTTGATTACAACTTTAAACGCTTCGAGCGTGGTGACTTAGTGCGCGTAGATATCTTGATTGCACAAGAGCGTGTTGATGCTTTAGCCATTATCGTACACCGTTCTATTGCTCAATCTCGTGGTCGCGCTTTAGTTGAGAAGATGAAAGAGCTCATCCCTCGTCAGATGTTCGATATTGCAATTCAGGCTGCTATCGGCGGACAAATCATTGCTCGATGCACTGTTAAGGCTTTACGTAAAGACGTGCTTGCCAAGTGCTATGGCGGTGATATTACCCGTAAGCGTAAGCTCTTAGAAAAGCAAAAAGCAGGTAAGAAGCGTATGAAGCAGTTAGGTAAAGTAGAAGTGCCTCAAGAGGCATTCCTAGCAATTTTAAAGGTAGGCAAGGAATAGAAGGCCTAGTATGTTCATAAGTACCATATCTATACTGTTGGTTCTCTTCTGTGTATTCACAGGAGCGATGTATGTATACGATTTTATCAAGTTGCGTCCAGCGCGAATGAAGGCCTATAAAGAGGCAAAGGCAACTCGCACAGACCTGACAAAGCGTCAGCTAAACTTGATTAAAGATGGCGAAGGTTTCGTACAGATTTGTGCAGCCATATTCCCTGTCATTTTCTTCATCTTCATGTTTAGGGCCTTTGTGTACGAACCATTCCGTATCCCATCAGGCTCTATGGAACCAACTTTGTTATCTGGTGATTTTATTGCTGTATCCAAATGGTCTTATGGCATAAGAAATCCAGTAAATAACGAGATATGGATTAGAACTGGTACTCCAGATCGCGGTGATGTGGTGGTATTTAAATACCCTGAGGATCCATCACAGGACTATATTAAGCGCGTTGTTGGCCTTCCTGGCGATGAAGTTATTTTCAGTAATAAAAAAGTCTATATTCGTAAGGCTTGCAATGTAGGTAAGGTAACTGTTGACTCCATAGAGCAAGATTCAAATGGTCAAGCATGCGAGTCTCCTGTAGCTGTACCAATGGTAGCTGCAGGTAAGGTTGTCTATGAAGCCGCTACTTACACCCATGAGTTTACTGTTTACGATGAGACTCTTGGTGAAAATCAGCATAAGATTCAGATAAGTGAAAGAACACCTGACTTGTCTCAGTATTATTACAGACAGCGTGGTGCCATGCGCGGATCTTGGGTTGTGCCTGAGGGATACTACTTTGTTATGGGCGATAATCGCGATAATAGCAAGGATAGCCGCTTCTGGGGATTTGTACCTGAAAAGTACTTAGTTGGTAAGGCAGTTTGCATTTGGATGTCACTAACCTATGCTGACACCAATGGTTCTTTCTTCACTTACCCAACAAGCTTGAGATACGAGCGTATTGGCTCTATCCAATAATTAATTAAGGCTCCCTAGTGATAAGCATTAGGGAGTCTTTTAATTTCGATGATAAGTAAGAACAAAGAACTAGTCTAGATTAGAGAAAAAGGTGCAAACAAGCGTCGCTATCACCTTATGTCTTGCTATACTTAGACGATTTCGCTCCTATTTTTCTTAGGAAGCACGAGTTCCCTTACATTAAATTAGTGTGCACCCTATAGTCCCTCACACTCCCTTGTCAAAAGGTGTAGCAAAGGCTATATCCTTGGTTTTGGGGGGTTATAGGGTGATCACTTCTTAAAGCTGAATTAGCAAAGTGATGACAACAGATCTTAACTTTATATACCGCATACAGCATCTAGAACAGACGCTTGGCTATGCTTTTCAAGACATTTCACTGCTGCAGCAGGCGTTAACTCATCGCAGTTATGGCACACGTCATAATGAGCGTCTTGAGTTTCTTGGCGATTCTATTTTAGGCATGATTATCGCCAAAGAGCTGTATGCCCAATTTCCAGAGAGCCCAGAGGGCGAGCTAACTAGAATGCGTTCAGTGTTAGTACGTGAAACTACTCTGGCTCAACTTGCACGTGAGTTTAAGATTGGAGATTGCCTGCTGTTAGGCCCAGGTGAACTCAAGTCAGGTGGCTCACGTCGTGACTCCTTGCTTGCAGATGCCGTTGAATCCATTATTGGTGCCGCTTTTATTGACTGTAATGAGCAATTTGAGATTGTGCGTCATTTAGTGTTGCGCTGGTTCCACGACCGTTTACAGGCAATCAATCCTAACGTGTCGCAAAAGGATCCTAAGTCCACACTGCAAGAATTATTACAGTCAAAGCATAAAAAACTGCCAACTTACCGCATTGATAATATTGTGGGTAGCGATAATAATCAGATTTTCGAAGTCTCAGTCACTGTTGAAGACATTAAGCAAATCTTCAGAGGCAAGGGCTCTTCTCGCAGACGCGCTGAGCAGAAAGCTGCAACTGCAGTGTTAGAGTACTTGTCTGAAAAAGGCCTGTCATAACCGACTAATGCGTTAAATTAGCAGAGCAATGCTGCTTTGTGGCAATCACATTTGAAATATAAGCTCCTAGAGCAGAGAGGAAAGATTGGAACAAACCAAATTCGGTTTCGTAGCCATTGTTGGACGTCCTAATGTAGGTAAGTCCACCTTAATGAACCACCTCATCGGTCAAAAAATTTCTATCACATCTAGAAAGCCACAGACTACTCGAAATCGTGTACTAGGCATTGATACCGATGGTATCTACCAAACTGTATACGTAGATACACCTGGTCTGCATAAGGTTGAAAAGCGAGCCATTAATCGCTTAATGAATCGTGCTGCAGAGTCATCTTTAGGTGATGTAGAGCTGGTTCTTTGGGTAGTAGATGCGACCTACTGGACAGAAGATGATGAGATGGTTCGTCAAAAGCTTGAGGGTACATCTGCTCCTGTGGTTCTTGTTATCAATAAGGTTGACAAGCTTGATGACAAGGAAAAGCTGTTACCACTGATTGAAAAGGTCAATAATACTCTGAACTTTAAGGATATTGTTCCTGTATCTGCTCTAAAAGGCAGTAATCTTGAAGTCCTTAAGGACATGATCAGACAGGCACTTCCTGAGGGCCCTCATTGCTATAGTGAGGATAGTATTACTGATCGTTCTACTCGCTTCATGGTCGCAGAGATCATCCGTGAGAAGCTAATGCGTCAAATGGGCGATGAGTTACCATACTCAGTAAGTGTAGAAATTGAAGAGTACAAGATTGAGTCAAACGGCGTAACTCGAATTAGTGCAGCTATTCTTGTCGAGCGCAATGGTCAGAAGAAGATGGTCATTGGATCTGGTGGCAGCCGTATTAAGCTGATTGGCTCTGAGGCTCGACACGATATCGAAAAGCTTATTGAAGGTAAGGTATTCTTATCTTTATTTGTAAAAGTAAAAGCAGGTTGGGCTGATGATGAGCGTGCGCTCAAGAGCCTTGGCTATGCTGACTTTGAGGATAACTAAGGCTTTATATGGTGCTTGTGGTTAATGCTAGATGATGACCATGAGCATGCTAAAGACATTCCTGTGAGTTTAAGTTTATGGCAGCAGTAATTGAGCATGAGCCGTGTTACATTTACCACGTGCGCGACTTTCAGGAACATAGTCAGATCTTAGAGGCCCTCTCACTAAACTATGGTGCGTTGTCGATTGTGGTTAACAATGGCAAACGCATGAACTCCTCTACTCAGGCGCTCTTTCAGCCATTTACCCCGCTTAAGTTAAGTTTAAAACGCAGTAAGGGAGAGTTGTACTTCCTTACTGATTATGATTGCTCTGAAAGCGGCTATATCTTCCCTCTGCCTCAGCACTTTTGTGCGGTCTATATCAATGAGCTTTTGCATCATCTATATAAATCCCAAAATCAAGATATTAAGCTTTTTGGTGTTTATGTATCTACTCTTGAGGCAATCAAAAATAATCAAAATATTGAATTAAGCCTAAGAGTTTTTGAGCTTACCTTGCTTGAGTCTATGGGCTACGCCTTAACTTTGAGAGATGATGAAGGGTTGCTGTTAGAAAAAGACAGTTACTATCGTTTCTGTTTTGGTGCTGGCTTTTTCAAAGTAGATAAAGATGCAATGAGTGCCGTCATTGCCCAAGAGGAGTCTTTAAAGATCGCTGCGGCTCATAAGGTAGAGCCAAATGAGTCTTTTCGTCCCATTGGCAGTATGTCTAATCATACTGACGATGACAGTGGCATGATGTTCCCAAAATCTAAAGTGCGTGGGCGTCGTTTAGAGGACAGTAGCTCATACTACGCATACAACAGGGTAGATTCATCTGATGCTTATATTTCTATGGCAATGCGTAATGGCTTTGTCAATGAAGAGTATATGCAGCGCTACCAAGATCTACCGCATGACTTTATGGGCCCAGTGCTATCTGGTGAACAGATTAGAGATATTGTACGCTGTGATTTTGTCATGCCAGATATTGTTAAGCTCGCAAAACAACTAACTGGAGCCATAATTGAGCGTTTATTAAACGGTAAAGAGATTGTAAGCAGACGATTGTACCGCGAGTACGCTCAAATGCGTAACGCCAAGGCTAGAGCACTCAAAGAGCAAAGATTAGCCCAAGAACAAGAGAAACGCTTACAAGCTCAAACTGCAAGTGTTCAAAGTGAAACAGTAGTCAATGGTGGCTCAGAGTTCTCAATAAACAATAGCAGCTCTAACAATACCAATGACAGTCATGCAACAAGCAATGCATCAGTGGGTATGCAGAGTTACATGCATACAACTGAAGAACAAAGTGGCAAGAAGCCGCTTTACTTTGAGGCTTATCCTCAAGCACAACTAGGCGCAGAAAACGATAATAGTAATGTTGGTAAAGAACCTACTGCTCCAGTACAGCCAGTTCCGCCTAGAGGCTATGTTTCACAGTTTAATCATGTGCACAGAAATGTGCCTCGTGATAAAGACGATGCACCTGATTTCCTGACAGAGTATCTCAATCTAGATTCTCAAGTGTCAGGAGCTGTCGTTCAGAATGCTGTTCAGCAGCAAGCAGATACTTATAAAGAAAATGATTCTGCTACAGCAGAACCAATGGCATCAGATATCACAAGTAAGCATGATCATTCTGCTTCAAAAGATGAGTTAAGTGAAACTGCTAAGCTAGACAATACCAACGTTGTTATCGATGCATGTGTCTCTGAATCGCAGTCAGGTACTGTAATTGAAGAGGAACATAATGCCTCAAAAGCTGAGGTATCTGAATCGACAGAGTCTTGCGATCTCGACGTTGTTATGGAGCCTGCTGCTCCTGAATCACAATCAGATGTTGCTAGCGAAGAGGATAATTTAGACTCAAAATCTGAATTCACTAAAACCTTAGAGACAGATGATGCCAATAAGCCTGTAGATGACACTGTTTCTGAGGCATTATCAGGTTCGGTTGGTGAAGAGGAGCATAAAGCTTCAAAAGCCAAACTATCTGATGCATCTGAGCTAGAGAACGCCGATGTGACAAATGAGGCGGAAGATACTAAGTCAGATAGAGCTAATGAGCCTCATGCTACAGAATCTTCAGAATCATCTTTAGATATTGAGGTGTCTAAAAACGCCATATCTTATGAGGCACATGAAACGCTTAAGTTAGATGCTGCTCCTACTAAAAGAAAGAGTAGAGCATCTAAGACTTCCTCTCTAACTAATAAAGAGGCTGATAAGCAAAAGGCAGAAGAGAAAAAGGCTAAGCAAAAAGCTGCACTAAAGGCTAAAGCTGAAAAAAAGAAAGAATTAGAGCGAGCCAAAGCTGCAGCAAAGAAAGAAGCTGAAAAATTAAAAGCAGCAGCTAAACGCGAGGCTGAAAAAGCTAAAGCACAAGCCAAAAAGGAAGCAGAAAAAGCTAAAGCTGCAGCCAAAAGAGAAGCTGCCAAAATAAAGGAAGCAGAGAAAAAGGCTGCTCAAAAGGCTAAAGAAGCTGAGCGTAGAGCTGCTTTAAAAGAAAGAGCTAAAGCTAAGGCAATCGCCGATGCTGAAGCTAAAGAAGCAGAAATTGACATGGAGTTTGCTCATTCTATGCTTGCTATGATTGACTCTGGTATGAAAAAAAGACAGAGACAGTCTAAGAAGCAATCACCAGAAGAGTAGACTTCGTAATATAGTTTAAGGCAGCTGTCGCAAATTAAGATCCATAGTTTGGGTCGCAACTTGCGACAGCTGTTTTTAGTAAGTAATGGTGCTTTGCACCTTAGTTATTCAAGAGCAAATAATGGCAAGATTTTATACTTCTGAGAAGAAAGTAACTGCACCTAAAGCACTTGAGGTGGAGTGCGAGAGTTTAGATATACAAGGTCGTGGCGTATGTAAAAAGGACGGCATGGTATATTTTGTTGAAGACCTGATGCCATCAGAGATCGCAAGAGTAGTACCTTTTGCATCAAATGGCGTAGCAGGATCTCTTTCTAGCAAAGATAAGTTCTTTTCAGCAAAAGTAACTAAGTATATTAAAACCTCAGATGAGCGCCGTGCACAATCATGTCCTCTGCAGGATCAATGCGGCGGCTGTCCGTTAGAGCATTTGCCTTATGAGACTGCGCTAAGCGCTAAGATTGAAGGTGTGGCTTCATTGCTACGTAAGAGTGTTATTCAGGGCACTAAAGAAGCTAAGTCTACTAAGGTAAGTACAGCCAAAGGCTCATCGAAGCTTGGCAGAAATAGCACCATTAAGCATACCTTAGCTAAAAAGCAAGCTGCAGCTAAGAATGCTGCTAAACAAAAGGAGCTAGATGCTGTTTGCATTCAGGCTGCCGATTTAATTGCTGAGCCTTCATTTGTGCTTCGTTCTGATGAGGTGGGCTACAGAAGAGCATGTCGTTTAGCTATCCGTGGTGATCACGGTAAACTCCATTTAGGCTTCAGAGGAGCAAAGACCAAGGATTTAGTGCCTGTTACTAATTGTGAGGTCTTAACCGAGCGCAATAATGCATTGCTTGAGCCTTTAAAAGCTATTGTCAATCGTATGGAGTCTAAGAAGAGCATTGGTCACGTCGAGCTGTTAGACAGTGATGGTGCAGTAGGCGTGCTTTTACGTATGACAGAAAAGCTCAATGCAAAAGATGAGCTTCTTTTAAAAGACTTTAGCAAAGAATATTCTGTAGTAGTCTCTGTGCTTGAGCCATTTAAACAGCTTGATGACACTGAGGTTGTAAGAGAGCGCATTATTACTGACGAGAGTGATGAAGATGCGCGTCGTATGTTTGTAATGTCAAACGACTGCAAGATCTTCTGTTCTCCTTCGTCATTTGTGCAGGTTAATGGCAAGTTAAATCACCTCATGATTGAGCAGGTGCTTAAAGAGGTTGAGCCATCATCAGAAAAGAAGGTGCTGGATCTTTTCTCTGGTCTTGGCAACTTTAGTTTACCTGTGGCAAAAGCAGGAGCGACTGTAGTTGGTATTGATATCGTCAGTGACATGGTGCGTAGAGCTAATGAGAATGCCAAAGAAAATGGTATTGATGCAGAAAAAGCTCGTTTCTTTGTCGCCGATCTTGAAGAGCCTTTTGAGTCTCAGCTGTGGGCAAAAGACAGCTATGACGTGGTTGTGATGGATCCAGGTCGTAGCGGAGCTAAGCGCTCAGTGTCTTTCATGGGCAAGCTCAAGCCAAAGAGGATCATTATGATTTCTTGCAACCCATTGGCTGCAGCTCGAGATTGTATTCAGCTTATTGGCTCTGGGTACAAGCTAGACTCTTGGGGAGCAATTGATATGTTCCCACGTACTACTCATATCGAGATTATGCTGGTATTTTCTCCAGAGCAAAAATAGTTTGCTTTTAAGGAAATGAACCAAGTTGTTACAGCTCTTACAATAATTGCACATGATGCGTGCATGGGGTAGTTAGCTGTTACAATTATCAGACAGGCATAATCTTTAATCTCGCCTGCTATTGACTCTGCTTTAGCAGAAATATTTAGTTTCTTCTGCATTAAAGCTGTTAGGAGTGCATATGGTTGCTTTAAGAGACACTCATGAGGCCTCATTTGACTTTGACCAATGGGCAGCAAAACTTAATTTACCTCAAGAACAAAAAGAAAAGCTGCATAGCTGTCATCTTTATGTGCTTAAGTGCATTGAGGCAAATAACTCTTTGAGCAAACCAAATCAGGATAAGCAGGCTCAGCAAAGCTCGTCTGATAAGGGTAATGATGATCAGAGTCAATCATCAGAGAACCGTAAGGGCGCTCGTGCATCTCGTCAAACTCAGTACATCGATCCTAAAGCTCAGAGTAATTTGTCAGCTGAGATTATTTCCATATTGATGAACCTCAATATGGATTTGGATTCATTGTTAGTGGCGTTCCTTTATCCACCATTTGAGGCAAAGGTTTTAGACCTAGATAGCGTAGAAGAGACTTTTGGACCTGGTATCAAAAAGCTTCTGCTGAAAGTTAAGGATATGGAGGCAATTCGCTTCTTACAAAACCTTAACACTAAAGGTACCGATACACAGGTAGATCGTGTGCGTCGCATGATGCTCTCCATGGTTGATGACGTTAGAGCTGTTGTCATTAAGCTTGCAGAACGTATTGCTGTAATTAGAGCAGCAAAACACGCATCTGAAGAAAATAAGCTGCAGATTGCTAGAGAGATTGCAAATATCTATGCGCCGTTAGCTAATCGTCTTGGTATTGGTCAGCTCAAGTGGGAGCTTGAGGATCTTGCATTCCGCTTCCTGCATAACGATGACTATAAGGAAATTGCACGAGAACTGGGTGAAAAACGTGTAGAGCGAGAGCGCTACATTGAGCACTTTGTTGCTGAAGTAAAAGAGCTTTTAAGCGAAAACGGCATTAAAAACGCTGAGGTATATGGTCGTCCAAAGCACATTTATAGTATTTGGCGAAAGATGCAGCGTAAGCATTTGCCTTTCTCATCACTATTCGATGTTCGTGCAGTTCGCGTCATAGTGGATAAGATTGAAGACTGTTATGCAGCTTTAAGTATCATCCACACTCGCTGGGAGCATATCGAAAAAGAGTTTGACGACTACATTGCCAACCCAAAGCCAAATGGATACCAGTCTATTCATACTGTAGTGTATGGAGACGGCCATAAGGCTATTGAGGTGCAGTTTAGAACTCATGACATGCACCAAATGGCAGAGCTTGGTGTTGCAGCCCACTGGAAGTATAAAGAGGGTGGTGGCTTAGGTTCTGGTGTAGAGCAACGTATCAATTGGCTACGTAAGTTGCTTGCGTGGCGTGATGATATGGTTGAGTCAGGTGCTCTCCTAGATGAGTTTAGAAAGCAGGTATTTGAAGATAGAATCTATGTCTTTACTCCTAGAGGTGAAGTTGTAGATCTGCCTACTGGTGCTACACCTTTAGATTTTGCCTATCAAGTTCATACCATGATTGGTCACCGCTGTATTGGTGCTAAGGTAGATGGACGTATTGTTCCTTACACTTATAAGCTCAAGACTGGTGAACAAGTTGACATCATCACACAAAAGGAACCTAATCCTTCACGTGATTGGATCAACGCGGATAATGGTTACATTAAGACATCTAGAGCTCGTTCTAAGCTAGTTAACTGGTTTAGAAAGGTTGATTACGATAAGAACGTACAAGCTGGTGTAGATCTCTTAGAGCGTGAAGTTGTTCGCCATGGTATTGGACTTAACAAAGATCAGGTCGCAGCTTTCCTTAAAGAGAAAATTGCACGCTTTAATGTTCGTACTGTAAACGATATCTATGCAGGTATTGGTGCGGGCGATATTAAGGTAAATCAGATCATATCTTTCCTTGAAGAGCGTGTATTCAAGCGTGATTCTTCAAGTAAAGAACTGCAGTTACACTCTTTAATCTCTGAGAAAACTCATCAACAGCTGCGCGAGCGTCATGCAGATAATAAGGGTCGCATCATGGTAGACGGCATTGGTACCATGATGACTCATATTGCTAAGTGCTGTCAGCCAATTCCTGGTGATGAGATTATTGGCTTTATTACTCAAGGTCGAGGTATCTCGATCCATAAGGCTAATTGTCCGCAGCTAAAGGGGCTGATGAAGAAAAATCCTGAGCGTGTTGTTTCGTCTCAGTGGGGTGACTCGGCAGGAGCTAATGGATTTACCGTTACCATTAAGATCGTGGCTCTAAACTACCCAGGACTGCTTCGAGATGTAACCACTGTTATAGCCAATGAAAAGATTAATGTAATTGGTGTACGATCACATACAGAGCGTCAAAAAGATCTTACGATCATTGATATTGATTTGATGCTGGTAAATTTACCTGCATTAAATAGAGTACTTACTAAGCTTAACGAAATAAAACAAGTTCGTTCAGCTTCCAGAGTTTAGTTTTTTAGGCTGTGATATTCACAGCCTTTTTTATAATGATTTATTTAATTTATGACAACGGAATTATCAAAGAGTACAGATAGCCCAAGACTTGCAGTTATTATCCCTGTATACAATGTTGAAAAATATCTTCCAAAATGTCTTGATAGCATTATAAATCAGACATACAAGAATCTGCAGATCATTTGCGTAGACGATGGTAGTTCAGATAACTGTGGAGCTATTCTTGATGAATATGCAAAGAAAGACTCAAGAATTATTGTAATCCACAAAGAAAATGGCGGAGTGTCATCTGCTAGAAATTTAGCATTGGATTACATATTTAAAGAATTTCAACAAAATCTAGAGAACTGTTCGAAATATATTACATTTGTAGATTCAGACGATTATATTGAGGTTGATGCATATACTGCTTCAATAAATAATTTTTATGATGATATTGACTTTGTTTGTTTTGGGCATGAATTGTTGTCTGCAATAGACTCAAAGGACCAAACTTCATATCTGTTTCCTAGAAATAAAAAAAGCCTTTTGGGTAAACAAATTTTGACAGACGATATATTAACGTCAACAGAGTTCGCTGTTACTGATAGATTATTTAAGAGTGATATTATTTTTAAAAACAATATAAGGTTTCCAAATATAAGACTTGCCGAAGACGGATTCTTTTCTGTAGCTTATATGCTGCATTGTAGGGCTGTTTATTTTGATGATCATTACTATTATAAAGTTCAATTAAGAGAAGGATCTGCTATGAGTAGTAGTAAATTTATGAAAGATAATGCAGCTATTCAACATGTATTATCATATAAAGCTTTACTTCAGTATATGGAAAGTAATGACTTATTAAATTGTAGAAAAGAGGTATTCTTGCACTACTTCTATCATATGCTCATAATCGCTCTTGGAATGGTGGATAAAATTGAAGTTGAGCATGAGATATACGATCAAGCTAGAAAGACACTGATACAAGTAAAGGATGGCAGTAAATCTTGCAAAATAAAACACTACAAAGATTTAATATTTAGTGGAGCCTTGAAAGAAAGTGTTATTTATAAATACTTTGGCTTTTTAAAAATTAAGCACAGAATGGATTATGACAAGTACTACTTCCTATGGATTCCAGTGTTAAAAGTAATTTATGAGCATAGTTTCAAAGAGATTAAGATATTTGGAATAACAATATCAAGGAGCGGTATAAGAGCACATTAAAAGGTAATTCTTCAAGATTATGTAGTACTTATTTAATGTATAGTATAGCGTTTCATAAGTATATACACTAATTTAGCATTAAACACTGTATAAGTGATATATTAGAGGAACATCCTGGCAGGAGTTCCTTTTTTATGTCACGCCCAGTAACCAAAATTGTTCGTCTCAGTAACGATGAAGCAGCTGATGTTGCTAAAGTTCTGAGAGAAAGAAACCAGACACACACAGCCTTTAGGAATGCCACAATTCTCTCATTAGCGAATTCTGGCAAATCTCCAAAAGACATAGCCAATGAGGTACATGTAACTCGTAAAACTGTGCATACTGTCATAAACAAGTACTTAAAGTACGGGCTTTCATCA
>NZ_AXWV01000065.1 GCF_000482845.1 Anaerobiospirillum succiniciproducens DSM 6400 | reverse complement strand
ATACAAAAACTACATGTCCGGATCATGCAGATGCATGCATATATCATAGCTTAAACGGCGTATATATGCCCTTTCCAAATATCGATCAAATACGATGGGTAGGGTGTTTGGATAAAACAAAGCCCCGACGGAGCGGGGCTTGAGTTAGTGGCAAGCTATGCTTGCCTTGCGACATGCCCTCGAGATGGTTATTGTAAGCTTCTTAGTTCACGAGGGCATGTGTGCTGATGGACAGTTGTAACTTTACCTTTTAGATGATGCCTAACTTGTAGAGGAGAGGCATGGTGAAGGTAGTGAACTTAGTTACAGTCTTCTTTAAGAACTCAATAAGTTCATCTTCAGAGGTAGTATCAACATCCTTGAGCTTGAGATCACCAACGATAACAGACTCTAAGAGCTTCTCGATGATGGATAGAGGCTGCATGTCGTCGTTCTGGGTAACGAGCTGCAGCATTCTGTACTCGATGTCGGTAAGTGAGTAACCAAAGCCTAATACAGGAGAGGCTAAGGTACGGATATTCATACCAGCATCGGATAAGATGGCAGCGTTAACGATGTTGCACTGCTCAACGAGCTTTTCAGTGATGTTGGATGGATCAGCACATGGAACTAACATACCGATGCTTACTAAGGTATTGATAGCCATGTCGATGTCGCTGTCTGCGATCTCAGCATTGAATTGCTTTAATGCAGTACGTACTTCACCAATAGCGTGAGGAATGTAGTCGTTAAAAGCAACTAATAATGGCTCGTATAAGCCACGGTCGAGATCCTTGTCACCACCTGGGCACTTAATCTTGTAGTCAAAGTCAGTTAAGTCTGCAGTTAACATTAAGGTCAGAGAGTTGTACTTCTGAACATACTGATTTGCAGTGAGCTGACGAGCGCCATTGCAGAACAGATCTGATCTGTACTCGCGGTTTAACAGGAAGTCACGGCAGGTCTCGTATAAGGTAGTGCCGCGATACTGCTCAATGTACTCAGCCTCTTCATCAGTAAGCTGGGTGTAAACGAGCTGATCTTTTGGTAAGTTGGAGCTTAAGAAGCCAAAGTCGATGCTATCAAACATGGCTGCCATCTCACGTAAGTGGAAGCAACGCCAGTGCTTAGATAAGAAGTTCTTAGCAAACTCGCCATCATCCTTACCAGCAGCAGCTGCAGCAAGATCTTGGAGCAGCTTAGGAACGCGGATGAGAACAGCAGGGTTAGCCTTACCGATTTCAACAACGAGCTCAGCAGCCTTAGCAATCTTCTCATCAGCAGGCATATTGCCAGGGAGGTTGTCAGCCATGAAGCGGTGAAGAACCTCAACGATTGGGCCCATGTTGGTATTGCCTGGAGCTGCAAGGTAAGAAACCTGGCAAACACCACCAGCCTTCACGTGCTTAGACAGGAAATTCAGAATGTCACGGCGCTCTTTTTCGCTAATCCATGACCATACGCCATTGATAGTAACGAAATCAAACTGAGGCAGGTTGTTGTTTTTAGCAAACTCATCAAAGTTAGCAAGCTCGATGTTTACATCAACGCCAGTGCCAGTAGTGATGTTCTTAGCGGCTAAGAATAAGCAGTTGTCTGCCTCATTACCCCACCACTTAATGGTGCTAGCAGCAGCTGCATTGATAGTGATGGTAGTACCGTTGCCAATGCACAGCTGACAAGCGTTAGCATTGTTTAAATCAGGGAAGTCAAAGCCCTGAGAGGTGAGCAGGTACTGCGCCATGAACGGATTGCTCTGGTCGCAATAACTTGAAGCTAAAGGTAATTCTGTAGCTACTTCTTTAGACATATTGAAGTACTCGTAATCCTTGCGGTCAAATGACCGACTGTAGCTCTACACTAACTTAAGTAGTGGCAAAGTAGTCGTAATGGGGAGGCAAAGCTTTAGGTTGTTGTCCTGTTGCTTTTTGCCATTGTTCTTTGTTCTTCTACGACTTAACTTTGTGTGGCTACATGTAAAACTTAAAATCCTATCTAGGCTCTTAGATAACGAAGAGCTTCTTGTAGGTTGGAATGGTCTTAGTGAAGATATTGTGAATATTCTTCTTGAAAGTCTTATCGATCTCATCAGGATCGGTAATAGGCTTACGCTCCTTGTCGAAGAGCTTGAGATCATGCTCAGCGATCATAGGCTTGAATGCCTGGTAGACTTCCTGCTCATTAACATCAGGACGAACCATGATAAGAGCGAGAACCATTCGAGTAATGTCATCAATACGGAAAGCGCACATAGTAACTGGAGATACCACGTAGGTAACTTCAGCGCCAGCCTCAGTGTTGATAACTGCGCGGTTGATGTTCTTGCAGCGCTTGATGATGTCCTTAGAAATGGTGTTCTCCTTAACTGCAGGAGCAATGTGATTGGTGCAGAGTAAGAAGATAACAGTATTGATAAGATCCTGTTGAGAGTAATCATTGCCCTCAGCGTTCTTAAACTTGCGATACTTGTTGTTAACAATGTTATCGCCAAGCTCCTTGAAGGAGTAAACGCGGTGATCCTTCATAACTTCAATAACAGGCTGGAAGTTCTGAGGATTTAATACAGCGCGGCCGTTACGGGTATCGAGAGTAATCTCATCAACGTCGTGGTCGGCAACTAAGATGAAGCACAGCTTATCTAACTCTTCGCGGTACTGCTTTTCATTTAAGCGACGTGAGCCACGAACAAAGTAGTCAGCGCGGAACTGCTCGCCGGTGATGTAGTCCTTAAGGCCGTTGTACACCTCAGTACCACTGAAGCGATCTAAGATCTTAGTCTCTTCCTCTTTTAAGACGAAGTTTTCGATATTAGAGTAGAAAGGATGCTGACAAACGAAGCTCAGCTTAGCCTGGTCAAGACGCTCAGCAACAATGCTGTGAGAGGAGATATCCCACTCGTCGTTGAGGTACTCATGGCACAGATAGTTGTGGGTTAAACCGTTGTTGTGCAGGATACGATCAATACGATCCTTTACTAAAGCGCTCTCGCCATAACCCTTCTTGAAGCTTACTAACTTATCAACTAAGTCAATAATGCCTGGAACCTGGCTCTCTTGAGTCTTAGCAGGAATACCGCAGGTCTTAATGTAATCGTACATAACCTGACGGATTGGCTCGAAGAAAGTAAAGCCTGGGCCTACGTTGTAGGATAAGTACAGAACACCGCCAACCTTGAGCTTCTTCTTGGCAAAATCAACGATACTCTGCTGATTTGGGTGGCTAATCCATGACCAAATACCGTGTACGCAGATGTAATCGAGCATTGGAACATCTTCACGGTTAGCGTAGTCACCGAAAGCATCGTCGCTTAAGTGAACAGCAACTGAGCCGTACTTAGCGAGCTTTTGAGCAAAGTTTACCTGATTTGGGTTGAAGTCAGTGCCGTACCATTTACCTGGAGAAGCAGCTGCGTGCATGACCACACTCACGCCCTGGCCGAAACCTAATTCGCAACCAGTGAAGTTCTCGTCAATGGTAGGGAACGCCTGGTGCTTAAAAGTAAAGAGATGCTTGACGTATAAAGGGTTGATTTGTGGGAAGTAACCAGCCGAATAGTTCGTATCGGTATGGTATCCCTCATTCCATGAGTGCACTTAGTTTCCCCCTGAGACTGCTATTGCAAAGGTTTGTAACTTTTTTGTCTCGACCATTAAGCCCCCATGCTTGATGGCCTTTATCCTAAAGAGCATAACTTAAGTGTTGCAAGCGCTAATAAAACTACCACCACAAGACTATATTTTTAGCTATGGCAATATTAGGACAATAGACATAACTTGAGCCTATGATGCCAAAGTTGTGCCGTTTTGTCAGGTTACTCAAATGCAATGGCAGATAAAGCCCTTAAACACCGTATCTAAGGCAAAGTAGGATGTTACAAATTTTTGCTAAATAACCATCAGTGACGCATTTTTAAGATCATAAGATCATGGACTCAAAGATCGTCAGTAATTAGATCGCAGCATAAACTCTCTTAAATCCCGCGCAAAGCTCCAAAAGAACAGCATCTCACAGTGATGCTAGCGATCATAGCAGTAGTAGTCTCATGTTCGCCAAGGTCGCGTTATAGATAATACGCTTTTGTATTGTAGGCTTGCAGCGCATGTCTTCCTGTCAAAGTTGGGACACATAAGATCATTCTTGCCTCCTTAATAAGATCAATAAAGAGCACATAATCTTGAATTCATGCAAGAAGATCATGGCCTTAGATCGTCGCTACTACCGCATTTAAGGTGATTTATACGCATGCTTGTTAAGGTCATGAGCTATATCTATGGTTTTAATATGTGGCCATATATGCCGCATGCGGCATTGATTGCAATCGAGGCGTGCTCTTATCTTCAGAGCTCAGAAGAACAGCTGGGCATATTATTGACATAAAATAATGGCCACATGAGTTTGCGGCCATAAGCTGCATGCAAGCAACGAAGAACATTGTCTAAAGATCATCACTAAAAGATTAGCGCCAATAGATCATGGCTATAAGAACAGAGCTAAACGATTAGCGCCAAAAGATCATGGCTATAAGATCAGAGATAAACGGTTGGTGCCAAAAGATCGTGGTTATAAGATCAGAGCTAAACTATCGGTGCCAATTGATTATGGCTGTATGATCAGGGCTAAACGATTAGTGCCAAAAGATCATGGTTATAAGATCGCCGTCATTGCATAGCAGTGAGTTTGAAGGGAGGGCCACATCATTATTCAAGTTACATAGTTCTTGGAGTTACAAGCATTTTGCCTTGCCGCTATAGAGTCTTAGGGCCCGGATGACTTGCTTAGCTGTGCTTTTGACTTAGGTGAGCGCATTGCTAACTTATAAGTTAGGTTGGAGATTGTGGCTTGTATGGTGCGGCGTGCGGTCTGGCTTGATGGTTTGATTAGAACTTGTCGATACAAATTATTGTTTGGGATATAGCGTTAAGGTGTTGACTAGGATCCAAGTTGAGTAGGGCTGTTTGGTGGGGTGCAAACCTAGATGCTACAGCGGATGTTGCGCTTTGTTTGGTGCGATGGTTGGTCAGATTTTATGGGCTTTTGGGTGTGATAAAAAATGTTAGCTTACACTTTTTATCGATCTTTCTTTTGCCATGAGTTATGCACATGGGCATAGATGTGCTTATAATGGGCTGTGCTTGTCGGAGTGCCGCAAGGCTGAGAGGGCCCCTTAAAGGGCTAAATCCGTCGTACCTGAAAAGAATAATCTCTGCGAAGGAAACAGGCTAAATACCTCTTTCATAGTGAAGCTAAGACTTCATCTCATATTCAAGGCTGTATAGGTTAATTTCTGTGGCTTTAGATGGGGTGATAAAGAGGCTTGCTCAAGTGAGCAAGCGTTAAGAGCTGCAATCATACGTTCGATTTTTACACTCGCTTATGATGCGGCTGTGTGTATAGCGCATGGCGTATACCGCTTTTAATAGCTTTGCTCCTCTCTTTTCATACGTGTCACTTATCGACAGGCTAAAACACCAAAGGTTTTACCAAGGATTTGTCGATGCGTACCATTGCTCCTAATTCAATCTACCGTTGTTACCTTGATTCTGCTTGTGACGGCACCGAGAAAGGCGCTGCACAAGGCAACGATACTTTGAATGTCTCCAAGATTCATTTTGACGAACTCGCTGCAGCTAAGGCTGCTCACCTTGCAGCTAAGCAAGAGGGCAGAGAGGGCAAGTTAGCCGCTAACAGCGCTCATGCTAAGAAAGGTTTTGTTCGTCCTGAAAACCGCGTTGTTTATGTAGAGTTCGCAGACGGCAAATCAGATATCCGTATTCCATATATTCAGACCAAGCTCTCTAATGGCGACACCATCTTACGTTACGTGGTAGATACCGAGCTTGAGAGCACTGAGCAGCGTAAGGCTATTCGCGCACCATTCATCGCCGCTCGTGGTGAGAATGCTAAGACTCAGCTTGAGTATGCAAAAGAAGGCATCATTACTCCTGAGATGGAATACGTAGCTCTGCGTGAGTCTGCATGTTTCTTAGAGCAGATCACTGACCCAGAAGAGTTCCGCAACAAGTTCCACACCTCTGAAGGCGTAATCTTTGGCGACGGCGTTATTAAGCTTGAGCGCGACAAGATGTCCGTAACTCCAGAGATGGTACGTGACGAAATTGCTCGCGGTCGTGCAGTTATCCCTTCAAACATCAAGCACCCTGAGTGTGAGCCAATGATTATTGGTAAGCACTTCTTAACCAAGGTTAATGCTAACATCGGTGCTTCATCCGTATCCTCAGGCTTCAAAGAGGAAATTGGCAAGCTTAAGACCTCATTAAAGTATGGTGCAGATACTGTTATGGATCTGTCCACTGGTTTAGAGGACTTAAGCGGCTTACGTTCAGCTATCTTACGCGCATCTCCTGTACCAATTGGTACTGTACCAATTTACGAGACCTTAGATCGCGCTGGTGGTGATGCTAATGCCCTCAACTGGGAGCTGTTCCGTCAGGTAATTATCGATCAGTGTGAGCAGGGTGTTGACTACTTCACCATCCACGCTGGCTTAACTAAAGATCTGCTGCCATATGCTGCTGATCGTGTTATGGGCATCGTATCCCGTGGTGGCGCTATCATGGCATCTCACATGATGCAGCACGATTGCGAGAACATGGCTTGGGAGCACTTTGATGAGCTCATGGAGATCTGCCGCAAGTATGACGTTTCCTTATCCTTAGGTGACGGTCTGCGTCCAGGCGGTATCTACGATGCTTGTGATGAGGCTCAGTACGGTGAGCTACGCAATATCGGTAAGCTTGCTCGTCGTTGCTATGAGGCTGGTGTTCAGACCTTCATCGAGGGTCCAGGTCACGTTCCATTAAACCGCGTTGAAGAGAATCAGCGTCTTGAGGACGAGTACTGCAACGAGGCTCCTTTCTACACCTTAGGCCCACTCGTTACCGATATCGGTGCAGGTTTTGACCACTTCACCTCAGCTATCGGTGCAACCACCATTGGTATGCATGGTACTGCAATGCTCTGCTATGTAACTCCATCTGAGCACTTAGCACTGCCAACTCCTGAGGATGTACGTGAAGGCTTAATCACTTACAAGATCGCAGCTCACTCTGCTGACCTTGGTAAGGGCTTAAAGCAGGCTTACAACATCGACCACGCTATGAGCCGTGCTCGTGTGTCTTTCCGCTGGTTAGACCAATTCATCTTAAGCTTCGACGAGCAGAACGCTTACAAGATCTGGCGTCGTGAGATGGATGACGAGGATTGCTTATCACACGATGCAGCTTTCTGCTCTATGTGTGGCCCACGTTTCTGCCCAATGCGACTCAACCGTCGTATGCAGGCAAAGTATCCATCTCCTAAGGCCTAAGTTTCAGCTTTACTGTCTGAAAAACATATACGTTAAGAGGGCACCACTTACGTGGTGCTCTACAAACAATCAATCTATCCAAGATAGTCACATCAAGCTTTTTAAACCAACACATAAGCTTTAGCTGTTTAGATGAGCCAGCCTACTAGATTTATTGAGTGCTTAAGGATGCACGATACAAATTTAGTTGATGAGTAAAGATTACTGGGTTGTGATGTCTTTACTTAGGCATGGAGCAGGGCTATAAAACTTTGGTCAGTTTTATAGCCAATAATGGCTTAGCTTGGCGTAAGCCTAGTGAAAAGCACTATGTATGGTTCAAAAGGCAAAAGCAAGCTAAATGAGCCCAATACTTATCACTACTTGTTTAGTGGTGCTCAAGTTAGGTTCTGAGGTGAAAATGGGGCTATGTGCTTTACATTTTTACCAAGCTTGTGGTGATTATTTGGGTAGTTAAGATTGGCTTATTTAAAGTAATGAGGCTGCAAAATTTTGTAGTTTTACACTTTTAGCTATATGTTTTTCGAGCAATTTTACTAAGTTAGGCATAGATACCTAAATTTGGGTATAATAGAAAAGTTTGTATTTTTGCTAAAAGATGTCGGATGCGTCACAAAATCTAGTGTCATAATTGTGCAAATGCATCTTATGTCTTGCGCAAGGTAATAAGTTATGCTTTTGCGCAAAAAACTAGAAAAAATGATACATCCAGATTCTTTTTAATACAGGCAACCCTCTACCTCATACCCAAGATTGTTAGAGCAATCTTCTAGCAGCAGTGCCAAACTTAGCGCATTGCTCTTAAGACTATTTGAGCTGGACTAACCTTAGAGCTACGGTGGGATAATGGAAACTAACAACTTACCTAAGAACAATTCACGTCCTTTAGTATTAGTGATTGCGGGTGTCGACTCAGGTGGTGGTGCAGGCGTGACTGCAGACATTATGTCTGTACACGATCAAGGCGCGTGGGGTATGCCGCTTATTACTGCATACACCTGCCAGAGCTTAGATCGCATCACTCTTGTCGATCCAGTTAAGGTTGAAGTTTTCAACGAAGCTTTAAACTTAGCTTTAAATGACTGGGATCAGAAGATCGCTGCAGTTAAGGTTGGCGTAATCTGCAATGCAGCTATCTTAGAGGCCGTTCTTAAGGCTTTAGAAGGTCCACTTGCTGGTGTGCCTGTTGTTTGGGATCCAGTTTTAACTGCTACCTCCGGTGATATCGAAAGCGCTGATATCAAGGCAAACTTAAGCCGTATCTTAAAGGTTACCACTGTCTTTACTCCTAACATTCCTGAGGCTATGGAACTTACCGGCCGCACAGAGCAGGATATTAAGAGTGATAAAGACATTCTTGCTATGTGCGATGAGCTTATTGCCCAGGGTGCTAACGCCATTCTCTTAAAGGGAGGTCACAACATCTCTGGTTTAGATGCTGTAGACACATTCAAGAGCAAGAAGACCTCCTTTAAGATGTCTCATGCCAAGAAAGATGGCTTAGGCGCACACGGCGGCGGCTGCGCTTTATCTTCTTCAATTGCAGGCCTCATTGCATGCGGCTATGCCATTGAAGATGCAGTAGTTATGGGCAAGGTTTACGTAACTCGCGGTATCTTTGAGACCGAGATGTGCTTTGAGCACAAGCGTCCTCCAATTGCTCATAAGGGCCTTGATTTCAATCTTGACTACATGCCTCAGATTGTTCAGGACAACTTCCCTGTAGCTGCAGGTCCTTTTCCTAAGTGCCCATTCAACTTAGGTATTTATCCTGTAGTTGATAGCGCTGACTGGGTGCAAAGACTGTTATCCATGGGCGTTAAGACCATTCAGCTTAGAATCAAGACTGATAAGCATGATGATGAGTCCAATGAGCATTTAGTCAATGAGATCAAGCGTGCTTGCTTCTTAGGTCATAACTTCCGTGCTCGTATCTTTATTGACGATCACTACAAGTTAGCTGCTAAGTTCGGTGCTTACGGTGTTCACTTAGGTATGGAAGATCTGCAAACTGCTGACCTTGAGTTCATCAAGAATGCAGGCTTACGCTTAGGCGTTTCTACCCACGGCATCTTTGAGGTATGCAAGGTCTTAACCTTACAGCCTTCATATATCGCTGTAGGTCACGTCTTCCCAACTCAGACTAAGGATATGGAGTCTAAGCCTCAGGGAATTGAGCGCATGGGTCGTCAGGCTATGATGCTCAAGAATCGTATTCCTACTGTGGCTATTGGTGGCATTAAGCTTAACCATGCTCAGGAGATCTTAGATGCCGGTATCGACTCTATTGCTGTTGTTACCGCTATCACCAAGTCTTCAGAGCCATTTACCGAGACTCAAAAGTGGATTGAGCTCTTACGTACCGGCCCATCTGAGTGCTACAAGTCCAAGGCTTTTGCTTGGCACAAGCGCCAGGATGAGCAAGAGGTTCCAGGCCCAGTTCCATTCGAGCACTTAGATTTACGCTACAACTAGTCTCAACCATTAACTCATAAACCAAAAAAAGCACCTTAGCCATACTCAAGGTGCAAAAACTACAGCCAGCAACGCCAAGCGCTGCAAAGCCAAGCGTTGCACCGCACCGCCAGACGTTGCAAAGCACCGCGACGCTGACTACAGCAAGCAAAGCGCTGCACTGCAAGGCAGCGCAGTGCAAAGGTAGCGCGGCTAGCACTGCTTTGTGGAGCATGGCAGGTTTATTGAGAACAATAATGGCGCGAGCTTAGTTGAGCACAGCTCCATAGTGCCTAATTAGCCGCTATGGTGCTGCTTTCTCTAAAGAGGAATAGTTCGCGTGAACGATGAGCGTTATATGCGTCAGCAAATGTTGCCTCTCTATCAAGGCAGGCAAGATGAGCTGCGCAATAAGAAAATTGGTTTTATTGGAGTAGGCGGCGCTGGAGGACTTAGCTCCATGCTGCTTACTTTAGCAGGTGTAGGTGAAGTTAGAATTGCTGACTTTGATACTCTTGCTGACCACAATTTACATAGGCAAATTCTCTTTAAAGAGAGCGATATTGGCTTACCAAAAGTAGAAGGTGCCTTACGCGAGTTAACAGCTCGCAATAGCGATACTAAAGTTGTCGCTTTTAAAGAAAAGATCGATGAGTCTAACTTTGCACGTTTTGCCGAGGGGCTCGATCTGATTGCGGATGTCTCAGACAATGCCGCAAGTCGCTTAACCATCTCCAAACTCGCGCTTGACCATCGCTTAGATTTAATAAGCGGCGCAGTTTCGGCCTATACAGCTCTGGTAGCGATTTTCGCTTATCACGACCCACAGTTTATTAAACAGCACGGCTGCTACCGTTGCTTGACTGCAGGTGCTCCTATCAATACTAAAGTAGGTATTACAGGCCCAATTGCAGCAAGCTGCGCATCCTTAACAGCCCATGTAGCTCTTGAGTACTTGCTAGGCAATAAGGCCCATGTAGGTAAGCTTATCCGCTATGACCTTAGCAATCTAGCTATTCAAAAGCTCTCTTTATGCCGCGATCCAAATTGCATTGATTGCGCTAGCTGTTAACAAGCATACAAAAAACAAAAGAAGCACCGCCACGCACAAAAAAGGCACTCACTAATGCCATTTGCATGGCTACATGAGCAAGACAAAGTAAGCTTTACTAAGGACTAAAGACGGCTATCTTTAGCATAGCCATAATTGCTTAGTGAGCATGCAGCATCTAGCCATAATTGCTTAGTGCGCATACAGCATCTAGCTATTAAGACAGGTATGCATAGGCCTTCTTGAGGCGCATGGCTTTTATTAAACTTTGTATGGATATGGTTTTTTCACAGTGCCACATCGATAAGCGGTGTCAGACGCTGCGAGGTTTTAAAATGATTACAATTACAGTCAACGGTAAAAGTGAACAACTCGAGGACAATACAACCGTTGCAGCTTTAGTAGCGAAGTTAGGCTTAGGCACTGACGGCACCGCTGTAGCTGTGGATGATGCTATCGTTCCAAAGAGCCAATTTGATACCTTTACCTTAAAGGACGGCATGAAAGCAGACGTTTTCAGCCTGGTAGCTGGAGGTTAAACTTAAGAAGATGGATAAGTTAGTTTTAGCTGGTCAGGAATTTGATTCCCGTTTAATTATTGGTACTGGTAAGTATGCATCAGGTGCAGTTTTAGCTGAGTCTATTAAGGCCTCAGGTGCACAGATCGCTACTATGGCTGTTAAGCGCGTTGATGTGCAGCACAACACTGATGACATCATCAAGCCACTGCGTGAGCTTGGTATTACCTTAATGCCAAATACCTCTGGTGCTCGTAATGCTGCTGAGGCTGTATTTGCTGCCAACTTAGCTCGTGAAGCTTTAGGCACTGACTGGATTAAGGTTGAAGTACACCCAGATCAGAAGTATCTGCTGCCAGATACCATTGAAACCTACAACGCCTGTAAGCAGCTTGTAGAGCAGGGCTTTAAGGTCTTTGCTTACTGTCAGGCTGACTTATGCCTGTGTAAGGGCCTTGAGGAGCTCGGCGTTGCTGCAGTTATGCCATTAGGTAGCCCAATTGGCTGTGCTCGTGGCTTAGAGACTGAGCCATTCTTAAAGCTCATCATTAAAGAGTGCCGCTGCCCAGTTATCGTGGATGCTGGTATTGGTGCCCCATCTGAGGCTGCTAAGTCATTAGAGCTCGGTGCATCTGCTGTAATGGTTAACACTGCTATTGCTGCAGCTGGTGACCCAATCAAGATGTCACAGGCTTTCAAGGCCGCATGTGAGGCAGGTCGTCTTGGCTATGAGGCTGGTTTAGCCGCTAAGTTTGAGACTGCTAAGGCTACCTCACCAATGGAGCAGTTCCTCTCCTCTTTAAGCTAATTAACAAGGCTATGTGTAGCACTAAAAGCTACACCCTATATAAATTAGCTGCCAGGCTGTGTACCCAAGCGCTATGCCATAGCTAGCACTCACTGACTAACTGTGTGCACAGCTATTACCTTTATGAGGCTTTAAGCCTATACAAGTTCATCGCGTATTACTTAAGTACTTTGCAAATAGTGGCCGCAAGTGTAGATCTAAGTTCGAATACCTAACTGAGGCTTTCAACTTTGCTTGCTAAGAGCAGCCTATTTACCTTAGGCAAGCCAGCACGGCTGCCTAAGTGTACTTACTCAACTTAGGCATGCAGCTACGGCTGGCTAAGTGTACTTACTCAACTTAGGCATGCTGCTACGGCCAGCTAAGTGTGACTTGTTCAACTTAGGCATGCAGCTAAGGCTGGCTAAGTGTGACTTGCAAAGTGCTCTGGTGCGCGTGATCGGGTGTTTAAAATGAGTTTCTATGACGTAATTACCAGCTTTGATGTAGATAAGTTCAAAGAGCTGGTAGACACACGTTCTGATGCTGATGTAGAGCGTGCTTTAAATAAGGATAGTGCTTTAACTGTTGAAGATTTTGCTGCATTAATTTCTGATAATGCACGCAAGCACTACTTAAGAGACATGGTGATGAAGTCCATGCAGCTTACTCGTAAGCGCTTTGGCCGTACCATCAACATGTACGTTCCGCTGTATTTAACTAACTTATGCACTAACAAGTGCGCATACTGCGGCTTCTCTTCTGATAACAAGTTTGCTCGTACTGTTCTTACCTTAGAAGAGATTGAGGCCGAGTGTAAGGCTATTCAGGACTTAGGCTTCCAGAACATTTTATTAGTTACTGGTGAGTCTGAGCGTCGTGGTGGTATGGATTACTTCCGTCAGGTACTGCCTGTGGTTAAGCCATATGCTGCTTATCTGCAGATGGAAGTTCAGCCTTTAAATACTGAAGACTACGCTGAGCTTAAGACCTTAGGCTTAGACTCCGTATCTGTCTATCAAGAGACTTACCACCCAGCAACTTACAAGGCTGTGCACTTAGCTGGCAAGAAGACCGACATGCGCTATCGTATGGAGACTCCAGAGCGCTTAGGTCAGGCTGGTATCGACAAGGTAGGTATTGGTGCTCTGCTCGGTCTTTACGACTGGCGTGTTGACTGCTGTGCTACTGCTATGCACGTACTGTACATGCGCGAGCACTATTGGAAGACCCGTCTTTCAGTATCCTTCCCACGTCTGCGTCCAGCTGCAGGTGGTTATGAGCCTCATATGCCTGTATCCGATGCTCAGTTAGTACAGCTCATTGCTGCATGGCGTATCTTCGATAATGAGCTTGACCTTACCATATCTACTCGTGAGAGCGAGCAGTTTAGAGACATGATCGTACCTTACGGTATTACCGCTATGTCCGCTCAAAGCTCCACTGAGCCTGGTGGCTATGCTAACAAGGGTAAGTACCTTGAGCAGTGGCACGTAAATGACGATCGTACCGTAGAGCAGGTAGTTCGCGCCTTAGAGATTAACGGCCTGCAGGCTGTATTCCACGACGCCTCCACCTCCTACATGCCAGTGCCAAAGGGCCCTCTCGACGCAGCCAAAATGATGGCATGCGCCCCAAAGGCCTAATCAGGTAAACACGGCAATCAAGGTGTGCTCGCCAGCTCACAGCTAGCACAGCACACCCTCACCATCGCCAGCACCATTAGCGGTGCTCATAATGCAGGCTTAGGCCTGCATTTTAGATCCAGCCTAGCCATTTCAAGATCTGACAGCTTATTAACGCGCAGTTAGTGGGTGAATCTCGTTCTTTACAAAATCCACTACAGCATCACGCAAGCCACGCAGATAGCGAATCTTGCTATCTGTGCCGCCAGCCTTCTGGTAAGCTTCGTAATTACCCATACTTTGGTCAACTGTGCTAGGAGCTAACTCGGATGATGGGACTGTGTTTACAAACATCTTGAGGTCTTTAGGTTCAATACCCCATGTATGAGCAAAGCTGTCAATTTCTCGATTGATGAGGCTTTCTACGCGCTCCTCCATGACCACAAAAGCATTCTTATTGCGGAAGTCCTCAGGATTGGCTTTAACGTCATTCCACATCTCACCGATTACCATACCAACCTTAGGATTACCTCTTTGATAGTCACTAATAAGCTTACTGATGCGCTCATCATCCTCTTGAGGAGGTGCTAGTGCCAGCTCATCACCCTCAGGCATATGGGCTTGTAACAGTGCCACTAGATAGTGGAAGTTAACCTCAATGAGCTTGATGGTCTCAAGTTCGTAGTCAACATCAATCTCTAAAGGATCTTCTTCATCACTCTCAGGAGTAAGTTCCTTAATCCTTTCAATGACGTTGTGATACTTACCTGTGAGAGTTTCAAACTCATCGAGGGCAATACCAAAGTCCTCTTGTAGTCTGCCTTCATCAAACTCATCGTAGACTTGAGCCTCACTTAAGACTCTATCAACAGCTTGGAAGGCGCGAGCGTATTCTTTCAGTTCCTCAAGCACACCATGAGCAATAAGATCATCAACATGCTTAGTGGTCGGTGCAAGCTTTTTGAGCTTATCGAAAGCTGCCTTTAAGCGTTCAGCTGTAGCAATCCAAGATGGAGCTTGCACATCATCCATACCACCATTGGTATACAGGCGTAAGGCATCTTCAATTGCTGCTTCATACTTCTCAGGAGTCTGCATAGTGACTACATGACCGAAGAGCTTGGCCTTAGTGAAGATACGATTGGTACGTGATAGCGCCTGAATAAGGTGCTGTGGCTTCATTGGTGGACGAGCGAGGAAAATAGTGGACAGGCAAGGGGCATCAAAGCCAGTTAACAGTCTGTCTACTACAATCACTAAGTCAAGTTGCTGAGAGCGCTCTTTGTACTTGGACTTTTTACGAGCTAGTCGATCGTTAAGGTCTCTGTTGTACGCATCAAGAGTCGATAAATCCCATGAGGTGCCAAACATTTCATTGTAGTCGGCAAGGGAGAGAGCCATCTTTTCTTGATTGGCTCTTGCTCCATCCTCGTTCTCGCCAACGGTATAGGTAATGGCAATCTTCGGGAAGTCAGGCAGCATCTGGCAAATCTTTTGAGATACATTGCCATCATCCTTAAACTGTTTGAAGAGCTCATAGTATTTCTGAGCCTCTTCAATAGAGCTGACTGTAAGTAAGCCCTCAAAAGCCTCTCCTGATGGATGATTAAGTGCTAATCGTGCTCTAGAGTTATTAACAATGTAGTCAATTACCTCAAGACGGTATTGATCATCATCGTAAATGCTCTTATTGGTAGCTATAGCATAGCCTTTGATGACTTCTTTTTCTAAAGTCTTGTCATCAACTAACTCAAGCTCAGTATCGCTATACAGGCCAAGCTGTAAGGCAATATTTTTAAGCGTACTGCGTCTAAAGCCCATGCCTTGGATCTTAAAGCCAAGCACAGCATTATTATGAATAGCTTCTTTGATCGTGTAGGCGTGTAAGCACTTCTTATTAGGATCCTTTGGTCGACCGTACATGCCTGCAGTGGTTCGAGGTAAATCACCCTTCTGCTCACGCTTGTTCTCTTCAAAGATCGGAGTACCTGTAAAGCCATACCATAAGGTTTTAGCAAAGAACTTATCAATAATGCGCTTACTCTCAGGGGTTACGGCGCGATGACATTCGTCTACGACAAAGGCGATGCTCTTTTTAGAGATTTGTTCGCGTACTCGTGCCTTCTTTTCTTTGTTCTCATCAAGTTTGCGGATAAGAGTCTGCAGCTTCTGTACTGTCGTAATGATGACGCAGCGATCGTTGCTCTTGAGCTTATTTTCAAGATCAGCTGTATGGTCAGTATTACGTATTTCAACATCATCACTATCAGCATAAGATAGGAATGAGGCTGTAGTTTGCTGATCTAAATCTCTACGATCGATAAGGAAGATGGCCTTATCTAAAGACGGTATATCTAAAAGATTCTTGGTGACAGTGTAGGAGGTAAGGGTTTTACCAGAGCCTGTAGTGTGCCATACAAAGCCTGACTCACGCTCATATGAAGCCTTCTTAACAGCCTCAATGGCATGAATTTGATAAGGGCGTAAGAGGATGACTTTCTTACGCTCGTTATCAAGCACTGAGTACTTGCCCACCATCATATGGGCAAAGGGAATATTCAGCGCAGCTTTAGCAAATGGCAGGTACTCCTCTACTGACTCATTGAACTCATTGACCCAACCTGTTAAGAACTTCTCATTGATGTTGCCAAAGTTATCGGCAGCGATATAGCGGGTGTTAGAGCCATTGGTGACCACATACATCTGCACTAGTCCCATGAGACCACGGAACTTGCCTTCCTTACCATACTTCTGAATCTGTCTAAAGGCCTCCATGAGAGAATGGTTTTTAGACTTAAGCTCAATATGGATCATTGGCAGGCCGTTGATGAGTAGGGTTACATCAAAACGACGATCGCGATCTGAATGTTCATCTTTTGGAGCGTTGTACTGATGGATGACCTCATAGCTTGATAGACCACCTGCAATCTCGCGATTGTTAATGGCAATGAGGCTAACTTGACCTAATGAGGCATCATCACGCAGAAGCGGGATTTGAGCTACCTGATGCTCACCAGACAGCCAGCGTGCAGCCTTGTAAGTGGAGGTGCACTGATCGAGCAAGAACTCTTTGACCTTGGCCATTTCCCCATCAGTAAGAGGAATGCCCTCAAGCCTATCGATATTGTTTCGATTAAGCTTGTCACGCAGGTTATTCCAAAGGTCATTCTCGTTCTTAATATCATCACGGCGAGTCCATTGAGAGACACCAGAACATAGCTCATCAATGAGCATCCTTTCCATTTCAGATTCACGCGTAACCTTAACCATCACACACCTCACTACCGCAAACTAGACAAACATACGCTGCATAAACGCTTTCTTTAATTGTTTGTATAGCAAAACTCTTTGTTTAAGAGTACTTACCTTCTTAGAAAAACATGAGAATAAGTTGACAATCTTTTCTTGATCTACAGGACTCTTATGTATGGTTAGTTCCATATCAAAGAAATCAGATGTTCCAATATTCAAAAGACCATGATTTCTAGCCCCCTCGCCACACAATTTACTTATGTTCTTATACCAAGATAATGAATCAAAGTAATATTCCATGTATTCATTATTTACACAATCTATTGAGAAACAAATATATAAGGTAGACAGAGCGCCCTCATCGAAAAGTTTAAGACGCTTTATTGAGCCAAAATCATAGCCACTAGAGTAGCTTTTGTTATAAGCGAACTCACCTCTTTTCAGTAGGTAATATTTGCTCATATCTTTGCTAGCAATCTTCTTACTGAAATAACTTAACTGATTCACCAATCCATCAGCAGATGAAATTGTAAGAGGTATGTCACATCTGTTATCTGTATTCTTTCTGGTGACTCTCTTACAAATATCTTTTAGCTTAATTGTTTGCCAAATACTTTCATTGTTATTCTTTAAGAAGACCTGAGCCATTAGAGCTTTATAAGCAGATTCCAATAATTCAAGCTGATTTTCTGCAATACGAATCTTCTCATCTAGTGCGGTGAAGAACTCGGCGATCTTTTGTTGTTCTTCTAGATCAGGAACAGGTATCGGCATATTGAAAAAGTCATCATTAGTGATGTTCATTCTGTCGTGCCGTGCGCCATAGTTCGCTACACTTTTGGCATATGCAACCCAGTGCCCTGAAGCAAAGTAGCATTCAAGGTAGTCTCCAATAACAAGATCTGAATTCACTCTAAAAACAGTGTACAAAGGAGAAACAATCCCTTGATTTAAGTGTGATCGGTTTATTGGGCCAGCTGGTGCATTCTTTGATATACGTGGGTTATAAACAAAATCGCCATTTTCCACTATTGTATATTTATCAACATGTACCTCTTGTGCGATATTTCGATCAAAGAAGTCTTTTTGTGGGACAATTCCATACTCAGCAGAGTTCGTGATTACTAAGTCGCACGCTTTGTTCTTATTCAATAGCTTGATTTCTTCAACTAAAGAGCCCAAAGGGTGAGTATTAAAATTACCAGTAGATTCAATTGAATTATTATTACGGCTGAATATGCCTGATATCACCGCACAAGCCTGCTTTTTAAATATATTTGGGTTAGTCATTAGCGCACCTCATCAAAGTTAAGACCAAGCTCTTTGAAGAAGACAGCGAGTTTGGCGTCGACTTCCTTTTCCTCTTGCTCAAGCTTTTTAAGCTCGGCAAAGGTTGCGTTAAGGTCGATCTCTTCTTCAGGCTCTGAGGTGTCTACATAGCGAGGGATGTTGAGGTTGTAGCCATTGCTCTCAATCTCTTCCATAGTGGCAAGGTGTGCGTACTTATCGACGTCCTTGCGCTCGATGTAAGTGTTGAAGATCTTGTCGATATGCTCTTCATCAAGGAAGTTCTTGGCGCGTTCTTTTCTAAACTCTTTAGAGGCATCAATAAACAGAACGCTACGATCTGGATTGTCCTTCTTGAGTATGATGACGCATGTAGGAATGCCAGTAGAGAAGAAGATACCTGCAGGCAAACCAATAACAGCGTAGATAGCTCCTTTCTTGAGTAACTCTTCACGAATGGTACCTTCAGCTGCACCTCTAAAGAGAACACCATGAGGCAGCACAATACCCATAGTGCCTGATTCTTTGAGGTGGTAGTAACCATGGAGTAAGAAAGCAAAGTCAGCCTTACTTGCTGGTGGTAGCTTCTTAAACGGAGCAAAGCGAGGATCAGTAAGCAGACCAGCTGCAGCACTGTACTTTTGAGAGTACGGTGGATTCATCACCACGGCATCAAAGTTAGTTGGCTCATCAGTTGGCCAGTCAGCATCAAGGGTATCGCCATTACGTAAGTGCTGATGATTGCCTGGAACACGGTGCAGCATCATGTTCATGCGAGCAAGGTTATAAGTTTGGTTCTTAAGTTCCTGACCAAAGAACTCAACTGTGCTCTTAATGTCGATATTTCCTTGATTACCAGCATTGCTTAGATAGTTTCTGATCTGCAGCAATAAAGAGCCTGATCCACATGCTGGATCATAGACACTAAAGCCAAACTTCTGATCTTGTCCGAAGGTAACAATGCGGGCGATAAGATGAGATACTGCTTGCGGGGTATAGAACTCACCAGCTTTCTTACCTGACTCAGAGGCAAACTGAGAAATCAGGTACTCATAGGCATCGCCTAAGGCATCTTCTTGATAAAGATTGAAGTCGATATCAGCAAGCTTAGAGATAACGTCTGATAACAGAGCATTACGCTTATCTGGTGTGGTGCCAAGATCTTTTGAGTGGATATCAAAGTCATCAAAGAGACCGGCATAAACACCACCACTGGCACTTTCAATATCACGGAAAGCCTGGCTAAGATTATCGAGCATGAAGGTACGCTCATTAATCTGCTTGTAAAAGGCAGAGAAAGTCTTGTCAGGTTGAATAGCGCAGCCAAAACGATCGGTAAGCTCGGCCTGTAAATCACCCCAGGTCTCAGCGTCTGACTGAACTTCCTCATAAGCCTTTTGTGCATCATCCAGACTTACAGGCTTACCACCATGAATAAGATCATAAGCCTCTACCAACATCTTGTCAGATAAGGCCTTATAGAACACTAGTCCTAAGAGGTAGTCTTTGTAGACATCGGCATTCATTTGCTTTCGCATGTCATCAGCTGCAGCCCATAAGGTTGCATTAAGATCTCTTGCACTTAGTAACATTGTTCTTGACCTTGTTGATATTGATAGTGAAGGTGTTAATCGGTTAATGCTTATAAAAGCATGCTAGTTAAATCAATTGATTAGAAGTTTAACTATTCGTGATTAGTTTAACTCATTGTTGAGCCAGTCTAGCCAAAACTGCTAAACGTTTTTTAAAACTTTGAGGTCGATGATCTTCAAACAGCAAGTAGTAAATCTATTCTGAAGATCTCGAGCCGTTGCTCTTGGCTACTCTTGATTACTGTCGTGTGCGGGCGCTGGTTGCTTATCAATTCCTTGAATGAAGACCTGAGAGGAAACTGACTTACCCTTGCTATCGATAACAGTAATGTTATAAAAGCCGTCCTTTTGAGGCTCAAAGTAGTCGAGCTTATCATGTACTTCATCATTGATAAGGACATAGTAAGGGCCAACACCACCGTTGAATTGAATCATAATGCGCTTAGAGAAGCCTACGTTCATACGCGAGCCATCAATTGGGAAGACTAAGCGTAGATCATTGGTGTTGTTAGCTGTCTTGCTTGGAGTGCCAAAGCCATTAGAAGCAGTAGCAGAACGTGCAAGACCATCGGGCGCATGCTGATTAGCTAAGCTCTTCTCTTGCTTGAGAGTATCGCCACGACGCTTTTGCACACGTCCAATATCCTTAATCTCAATACTGCTAAGCGCCACTGGTGGCGTTGGCTGCAGTAAGACACTATGGATCTCTCCTAAGTCAGAGCGTACCTTAGTCTCAATAGTATTAAAGACGTTAAAGAGCACAGGGGCTGCTACTGAGTAACCGGTATAGCCATTAGTTGGACGGCCATTATTGCGACCAACCCAAACGCCTACGGTGATATTGTTGTGTGAGCCTACAGCCCAAGCATCACGGCTTTTAAAAGAGGTACCAGTCTTATACGACACCTTAATGTGCTCGTTGTAAAAGCCTAAAGGCTCAAGAGACCCCTCTAAGATCTTGTATACAGCTCTCGCTGCATCGTTCTCCATCATCTTTGCTTCGCCAACCACGAAGTCATCCTTAGCTGAAGATACAACGGCATTATCTCCACTAATGCTGTCAGATGAGCCGTCCTGACCATGCTCGCTTTCATGATCCTTGTCTGTCACCAACATGCCATGATCTTTATTGCCTAACTGAGTGTTCTTTACTGGAGTAACGCGCAGTGGCTTGATCTTGCCGTCATTAGCTAAAGCAGCATACATCTGCGTAAGATCAAATAAGCTAATACCAGTACCTCCAAGTGCAATGGAGATATCTGGAGCTGCATAGTTAGGAAGTACTAGTCGACCTTGTGGATAGGAGCTATTACGCCTGGCTTTAAGTATAGCGAGTAGCTGCTCTTCATCAGTCTGCTTAGCGCTTGGAGGGTCTTTAAGATCTTGGCTTTTATCTGCAGCTAGATTGGAACTGTAGTTAGAGCTTAGACTTTGCTTGCTGTCTTTATTATCTACAAGAGCCTGCATGAAGGCTGATTGCTCTTGAGGGCTTAATAGAATGCTACTCTCACCATGCTTAAGCGGTGGGTATACTCTGCCGCGCTCAAAAGGTAGGGTGTTTTTGAGCGCATTGAACCTTCTGATGAAGTTAACAGGGCCGATAGCTGTCATTAGATCTAATGCAGGGAGATTTAATGAGGCTTGTAGTGCTAGATAGGCTGTAACTTCACCAAAGAAGAGGCGATCAAAGTTTCTAGGCTGATAGGTTCGATAGAGTTTTGCTGAGTCGAGTAATACGGTATTAGGATGCAGTAAACCTTGCTCAAATGCCATGCCGTATACAAAAGGCTTAAGCGCAGAGCCTGGCGACCTAATAGATTGTGCAGCATCCACAAATGAGTAGGCAGGGCCTACGCCGCCTACATAGCCTTTAACCTCAAAGGTCTTATTATCAACAGCTACTATGGCGATGTTGTCTTGATCTTGAACATTTACGTACATCTTAGCGTGCACTTCAACAGCATCTAAGAGCGCTAGCTGGATCTCAGGATCAATGCTACTTACCATCTCACGCGGTAGAGCTATGTCCATACCATCATAGCTTTGTGACTGAGCAAAGCTTTCTTTGCTTGATACTTGGTCTATCAGATCAGGGGTACGCAAGGTTCCTTTGAAGAGCGATTGGCCAAGATAATAGCCGCTCTGAGGGAGCTTATAGCGTAATCCTGGTAGTTGCTCTTCAGTAGCAGTGGCAAGAATATCTTCCTTGATAAGACCATCTGCAACAGCCTTTTTGAGTACCTCATTGCGATAGTACTTGGCAACCTTGGGACGTCTATCAGGACGCATTGACTCAGGTGAGCGTGGTAAAGCTACTAAGAGTGCTGCCTCAGCTGGAGTTAAATGCTGTGGCCCATGATTGAAATAACTATAGCTTGCTGCCGTAACACCTTCGATATTGCCACCAAATGGAGCTAAGGTGAGATACATATTTAAGATCTCATCTCTACCATATGCAGCAGTGATGTAGAGTGCACCGAGAGCTTCGCGTACCTTGCTAAAGATAGTACGCTCTTTAGGCTCAAGCATGCGGCATACTTGCATAGCAAGGGTTGAGGCACCAGATACTCTCTTTAAGGAGCTTACATTACTAACAAGAGCACGAGCAGCAGATAGTGGGTCTACACCAGGATGTAAGTAAAAGCGCTCATCTTCAGAAGAGAGCAGCATTTTAATATACAGTGGGTCTACGTCCTGTGCATCGGTCTTAATTCTAAGGTAGTCACCGTCGCTAAGAGAGGTGTAGATGATATTGCCTTTGCGATCATAGAGAGTCTCAGAGCGTTGCTCATACTTGCTCATATCAGGCGCACAGACAAACGCACCACCAAGTACAAACACAGCGCCCAAAGCCAATGCTATGGCGCTATAGCGCATAGCTTTGCCAAGCTTTGAGCACCTATTGCGCAGCTTGTTATTCTTGGTGTTAGGAAGTAAGTCGTGTGTGCTGCATTTATCGTCAGCAATGCTATTTGACTTAGCCTCATGAGCCTGAGCAGGAGCTAAGGTGCTTTGGCTATTTGGAGTAGTCTTGCTCATCGTAGCTGCATCGAGTGTAGTTGTTTTTGCAGTATAGAAGTGAGCGTATCTGTAGAGCTGCCTTGATCTTGAGCACTAGTCGATATGTGAAGAGTGAGGCAACACTGATGGCTTATTTAAGCAATTAGGCTAAGCGAATTAAGAGATAGAGGAAGCTAGTGTACATAGTCTTGTAGTGAGCGAATAACAGACATGTAGATCGCTTTGTACAGCAAGATATAGCTAACGTATCCTAAGGATCAGATGAGGTTATTCTGACTATGTTTAATTGCTCTATAGCTATAAAGAAATAAGGCCGCAAAAGTAACTAAGCGGCCTTAAGATACGCGAATATGTAACCTTGTAAACCTAGCGACCGCCCAAGAGATTAAGGGCTACAGTAGGTCTCTGGTTAGCCTGAGATAGAATAGTCTGCGAGGCTTGCTGAATGATCTGATTTTGGGTTAGAGCAGCTGTCTCTAATGCAAAATCAGTATCTCGAATACGTGAGCGTGCATCAGACTCGTTCTCAGAAATAGAGCTCTGATTGCGGATGGTGCTTTCCATACGATTTTGGATCATTTCTGCGACATCTTTACTTGCAAAAATGAGCTCTTCAACTAACTTCGAAACCCAATTATTTTTTTGTCGCAAATTCTCGAATACAAAATT
>NZ_AXWV01000064.1 GCF_000482845.1 Anaerobiospirillum succiniciproducens DSM 6400 | reverse complement strand
AAATGACCTATATAACAAGGGTCATTTATTTGATATAGAAAAACTGTTGTAAAAGATAACATATAACACAACTAACATTGGTCATTTAAGATTTATTGTTCTATTAAACCTAGTATGTAAATGACCTATATAGCAAGGGTCATTTATTTGATATAGAAAACAGTTGTAAAAGCTATACATATCACACAACTAACATTGGTCATTTAAATTTTTATAAAAATAGCCGCAAAACCATCACTTAACTCATTTTAAGAAAAGTCAATAGCTAAATAAGACTTTTTGAGCTATTTTGAAACAAATAAATGACACATAGGGTCTAAATTTAGTGACCCATCACATAGGTACTTATAAAACAGTAATCCGCACTAAAAAAGTTATAGGAGTGCACACGATCAGTGCAAATTTTCAGCATGTGGTAGCAGTATTTAAGGCATTTAAGATTGTGAGTAATAATTACGCTACGCCAAATAAGCTCTCTCTAAGATCTTAATAAATTCCGTATTTATCTGTTTTTTACGCACATGCACTCATGCACTGATGGCTCGAAGAAGCAGCACTACTGGCTAAATTTGTAGCTTAGCTGTTATATCGAGTTTAGGCATTCTTAACATAGTTTTTACATACATTTATATTAGATTTAAACGTCTATAGATACAGTCTAAAGTAGTTATATGCGGATCACAGTTTTTCGATAAATATGCGGAAAATGCACTAAAAAATTAGTCACTTAGATACAATCAGAATATGCTTTTTGTGCAATAAAAGACTTGTTAAGGATGTTGCTATCGCAAATCAATAGTTAGTAGAAATTACTCTTGCCTGCACAGTGAGGGACCGAGTAGAAGGACACTGTTATGCCTACAAGAAATAGCCTTAATGCAAACGTGGTAATTGAAAAGTCTAAACATCAAACCACACAATCATTATCTTTACCAACCATGCTCAAAGTGGCGATCTCACCAATCCTATTTTGTATGGCTGGAGAGGCTATTGCTTTAAGTCCTTCTAGTTATGATGAAGCGTTCTATCGCTATGATGATAGATCAGCAGGCGCAACCTATGCTCTGAGAGCTAATGGCAATAACCTTCTCGACTTTAGCTCCATCAATTCACAAGTCATGGTTCACGATGACTATCAGGGTAGTACTAGCATTAAGCTTGAGTATGCCGATAGTGCCGATGAGTCATATAAATTTAGTAACCGTCATCTGATTATGGATGGAGGTTCGCATGCTCAGTATGGCAATGCGACAGTTAAGAATGCCATGATTACTATGCAAGGCTGGGCTGATCATTTTGAAGGCGACTTTGATGATGCTTATTGGACAGAGCGTGGTTTTAGATTCTCCTCGATGAATCTTACTAACTCTACCTTAAACATAGGTCGTAATGCTTGGCTTGAGAGCGATCTTATCTTAGACAACTCTATCGTAAGATTTGGCGGTGATGTGCCTGTATTCCATGATAAAGGTGGTAGTGGCTCTAAGCAGCAGCTCGTGCAGGGCAATTCACGATACGATTACTCGGTTCACTACAAAGGCAATATCAAGGCTAAGAACTCAAAGATCGACAGCTACATGCACTCGTTTCAGGCTAGCTTCGACATGGATAATTCTACCTTCATAAACCATGACAAGAATGGCCTAACTTTCTTGTTACATAGTGGCATTAAGCTTAAGAATAAGTCAGTAGTTGAGCTTGGTAACATTAAGGTATTAGGTAATCGCAATCCTAAATTTTTCGATATCAGTCCAGACTCAAAGTTAACTGTTAACGGTGTTCACGTAATTTACGGTAACTTGGATTTACCTGATGATGTGGCTAGTGGAACTCTCTTTGCTGATACGAGAGGTACCATTAATGTTAATAAGTGGCATCTTAAGGATGGCAACTTAAAGACTGCTTCAAATGGCAAAATCAATATCAATACCTTGACTACCTCAGGTGCGCAAAAGGCTTATGGCAATATTGCAGTTAACAAATTAGTGGCCCTTAGCGATCTTAGACCGCATCGTATTATGCCTGATGGCTCTGACTGGGTTGGTTTAGATGTGTTTGGTACTTTAACTCTTGCAAAGGACACTAAAGTTAAAGCTCACTTTTCCAATGATTTCTTGTCTTTAAACAATGTTCGTTTCGGCAAACCTGGAACTTTGATTAGAGCGGATAAGCTCATTGATAATCGCACAGATAAGATCGTTGAGTATGATACTCATGGCATTGCAGTTGAAATTGATACTTATATTAAAGATAACAAGATCATTTTGGCTTTCATTAGTTTGGTTCCGCCAAAGCCGGAGGCCGATGGTACTCAACCTCCTGTAGAGCCAGAGGAGATCCCAGGCTTAGGTGAGCCAATTGAAGATCCTGACTTTGTTCCTCCAAATTTAGATGAGATTGTAGATAGCAAAGACAAGGTAGTAGATAGCTTCTTTGAGCATGATCCAGTGCCGGGAGCACGTGATGAGTTGCAGTCTATCATAGAGCATAACAAGAACGGGGATAACAAGTTCCAAGAGGTTGCATTGCAAGATGCCTTGACTATGCAAAACTCAGATAAAGGAGCCGATTCTTTAATCTCTATTGCAAACCGTACAGCTAAATTAAAACGCAAAGTAGCTAGAACGATTCATCCAAATAAGTTAGTAGCTCCAGTTCGTCGCGCTATTGATACTCGCTTGGCATCGTTACGCCGCAGTGCTCGCTCTTCAACAGCTACATATACTCCAGTTGCTGCTATAGGTACAGCTGAAGCTATTAACGAACTATCTCTTGCAAGCGAAGAGACTATGCTTCATGAGAGTATCTTTGTTGATGTAAGTGGTAGTGTGCTGCATGAAGACGATCTCAAAGAACATACTCTGAGCACTAACATAGGCTATGACCGTGTATTTCCTAAGAAAGATGGTCGTATTGTTGTAGGTGGTGCCTTTAACGCCACTAAGATCGACAATAAGGATACAAGGTCGGAAGATGATGCCATCATGTACGGTGTCACTGGATACTTCTCGTTTGAGCAGAAAGAGGGTTTTGAGTTTCAGTCATATTTAACTGGTGGCTATCTCATTAATGACCGCAGCTTCATTCCAAACGTTAAGATAGGTGAACAAAAGTTTGACGAGCGTAGTTGGCTCTTGATGAGCAGTAATTACTTTAAGTACCACTTCCATATGGGAGCTCTAAGCGTTCGTCCTATGTTGCTTGCTGATCTTGGTTGGCACACTATTGGTGAGAGCAAGTCTTCATACTTAAAGCGTGATGATCTTTCTCAGACCGTAGTGGATCTTGGTTTAGGCTTAGAGCTTGAGGGAGCCCATGAGTCAATTGGCTATATGCTGCAGGCAACCTTAAAGCGTAATGTCTACACATCCAATAATGAAATCGGCATCAACCTTGTCAATGCCAATGGCTATATGACTTACGATATCCCAAAAGATCACTCCACGGTCTTCTCCATCAATGGTTCTTTAAGTAAGCGTCTAGCTGCCGACGTGACATTGGATGTAGGCTTAGGCGGCTCGTTAACTTCTGAGGGCGGTGTTGGTGCTAACGGTAATGCCCGTATTCGTTGGCACTTCTAAAGCTGTACAAAATCACCCTTTAAGAACAGCGCTAAGTCTAATTAATCCTATTCACTCACTAATAGAAGGCCCGCATAAGCGGGCCTTCTTGTTTGGCTTCTACCAACCCTCGTCATACAAAGGGTGTTTCTATCGTCAACACATAGCACCAAGCGCAAAAAGTTTAATCAACCAAACAAACAACCACTAGTACAGGCAAATTGAGTGTGTGTCGAGATCTTGATGATCATGCATGTATATGATCCAATCCATGATCTCAGCGCCCAACAGAGCACTCTGCGCATAATTAAGATCTCAAGATTAAAGTGAGATCGTGAGTCCTAAGTATGATCTTTTGATACGTTCAAACTGGTTAAAAGATGGCGATCTTAATAAGTGGCTGCGCTATAAGATCGTGGGCGATCTTAGTGGCGTGCGATGTCTGATACTTTTTCCTTTTATCCACAAATGGCTTAAAGATAGCGTCAAGAAAAAGACAGCTGTGATCTTAAATCCATGATCTTTTTTAAACACAGGATCGCCGCGATCTTAAGATCTTAGCAGTAGATAAGTGGAAGATAGCGATCTTATTATCCAGATAAGATCTTGGTTTTTGACACTCTGACAACACATTAATCCATCCACGAAGCTAACTATAAGATCGCAAGATAAACGAGTCATGTACGTAATTTAGTTTCATACACAGGGAGTGTATATCCCCCAAACACAAGAAATTAGTTTTGTCTGAGATCTTTAAAGTGCTGCGGTAGGCATTGTTTTATCCTGCCAATTTGCTGAGGCATTAGTTTGCGTTAGAACGGTTAGATCTATTAACAATTACTCTAAGTCGGCGATGAGCTCAGCATCAATGCTGATGAGCGGGCGCTATGTTAGTGCGCACTTTGAAGTGAGCATACACAAAGAGCTAAGTAGCGCTTTGCTGCGCTCATCGAGGTATACGCGTGAGTGAATAGTCTATTTGCTGCAGATCAGATGGCTTGCTGTAGTGGGGTAGTAGTTTAAAACGAGATGGGACGGATAGATGTGGTGCTGACTAGTGGCGTTTAATTGTGGAGGGCCCAAAAAGCAAAAAGGCGTGCCGAAGCACGCCTGAGAATAAGTTAGTGAGATCTTTTAAGCAGCAGCCCTGATGCCACGGTATGCGCGAGGCATAACCTTCTTTTCGCGGGCGAACTCAGGACGAGCATTCATAATCTGCTCTAGCATCTCGTCGTTCATCTTGCTACGGGTTAAGCCGATAGCGCGATAGGTGATGAATGGACGTGCTTGCTTGGTAATAATCATTGGAACACGAGAAGTGGTCTCGTCAGCGTCACCAACTACGTTTAAGATGCCTGAATCGAATAAGGATCTTACGGTTGGCTCGGACTCAGGTAAGTACAGTACTGACTTTCTTTGCAGTACGAACTCACGTAATAAGGCACGCTCGCCAAAATCTAAGCCTTCAACAGTCTTCTTCATGCTGTCCTGCTCAAGACGGGTGTGACGCTTGTTTAAGTATGCAGAAATGAAAGCGATGATAGCCTGGCTGATAAAGTTGGACAGCTCAACGATTAAGGCTAAGTATAAATAGGTCTTGTTAGCTGCGACTTGATCAGCAAGCTCCTGTGAAACGGACTCAAGAGGTAACACCAGAAGTAATAAGGTTACGCAGAAGAGCCACAGCATAACAATATTTAAGGTCTTATTTGCGGCGAATACAGAGTTGTTGTTTTCCATTTGTGAAAACCCCGATCAAATCTACTCAACTAACTTAATAACTTAATAATTGCAGCTTAATAAGTGCTGCTGTGTATGCCCTATAGTGTGCAACTGGTGTGCCATGTTTGCTAAATACGATAAATATCAGGTTTATAAGCGTTTTGGAAAAGCAATTTTAGTCTTCTAAAGATCTTTAAGTCGAGATCTCGTCAAAGTGATCTTAGAAATGTTTTGCTTTATTGTGCGTTCTATTAGTGCAAAGACGTGTTTATCGATTATACTTGTGTGTTTTTTTGCCCGAGGATAGGGCAAAATAGCAAGACTGAATGCGTCTAAAAGCAAATTAGCTTAAAGTAACGTTTGTGTTGTGAGAGCTCGTAGAAGCGACAATCTAGCTACTAGTATTAGTAGTTGATGAGTCGATACGCAGTCGCAATAGATGAGATGTTATCCGAAGCCTTATGTACTTACATAAGTACATATATGTAGGACAACGTATTAAAAGGTCAGAGTACCCATAGCCTGTATTACCTTGCTTTTGGCTAAGGTAACCGAAATTTTCCAGCTACAGACTCTAAGGTAGTTAGTTCTGGATACTCTTTAACTTGTATGTAGGAGGGCGTGACCTCATCCTTGCTAGTTATCGTTTAGAGCAAGGAGAAGATCGCGTTTAAGCAATGAAGAAAATTGTCGCTATCATTAAGCCTTTCAAACTAGATGACGTCCGTGAGGCTTTAAGTGCCCAAGGCATTTCTGGCATGACCGTTTCTGAAGTAAAAGGTTTTGGCCGTCAGAAAGGCCATACTGAGCTTTACCGTGGTGCCGAGTATGTGGTCGACTTCCTTCCAAAGGCTAAGATTGAGTTAGTTGTAAAGGATGATGAAGTAGACTCTTGCATCGAGGCTATTACTAAGGGAGCTCACACTGGTAAGATCGGCGATGGCAAGATCTTTGTTTCTACTGTAGAGCGTGTGATTCGTATCCGTACCGGTGAAGAAGGCGAAGACGCTATCTAATCTGAACGTTTTTTTTGCCTCGCAGCACAGCATGGCCTGAACTAACCTTGCATCAGGCCAGCTAGTGCCAAATCAAAATGCCTAGATAGGTTTTACCGTACTAACCTATCAGCGCGTCTTAACTTTCCTTTTTAAGAGCATATAGCCAGATGTCTTGATCTTATATGATGGACTAATGCGCTAGACTTGCTCTTGTCTTAAGATAGATCTTTAAGCCTTTTCATTGAGCCAAACACCACGCATCATGTTACATAAGTGACACATTTGTGACAGCTTTGTAAGCTCAAGCACCTAGATTTAGCTGATGGCTGTTTGCTCAAAAGGTTATGTCTTTTGAAGATGATTTTGTCGTGTAAGAACGGTTAGATTACTCGTGTAAATGAAAAGTACATGTCCTAGTAACAATTGAATATCTATAGATCTTGTTTAGAGCTGACATTTACGTGGTTTTCATCCGGACATAAATCACTCACTTTGTTATCCTTGCAGGATGTTTTTGTATTTGCTAAAAGCCTATGAGTTGCTCTTATTAAGAGATTTTACTTTAGGCGGTTGAGCAGTCTTTTGGAGAGGGATGTCGATGGGTTCAAATGTCATGGGTAAGCTCAAGCGCAGTGCTGTAGCTGCAGCTTTAGGTATGGCAGTAGTGCTTAGTGGTTGCTCGGCTAACGTACCATCAGATCCATCTAATGTATGCTCTATATTCCAGGAAAATGACAGCTGGTATGCTGCAGCACATCGTGTGCATAAGAAATATGGTGCACCTATCAATGTAGCCATGGCGATCATGTATCACGAGTCTGGTTTTGTTGATGATGCCCGTCCTCCTATGCGTTGGTTCCTCTTTATTCCATATGGTCGTGGTAGCTCAGCTTATGGCTATGCTCAGGCTCAAGATGAGGTATGGAGTGACTATGTTGATGATGCTGGTTCATTCTTCTCTGATAGAGATGATTTTGAAGATGCACTGGACTTCATCTCTTGGTATATGGTTAAAAGCCGTAAGACCAATGGTGTAGCTTTGACCGATGCTTACAATCAGTACCTTAACTATCATGAGGGCTGGACTGGCTATAAGAAAGGCTCATATAAGTCCAAAACCTGGCTTATGAATACCGCTAAATCAGTCGCATTAAGAGCTGATAAGTACAAGATGCAACTGCAAAAGTGTCGCCTGTACTAAGAGCTTGTTGTTTTAAACCAAAGTTTTTGACCATGTCGCTACACCCTGCGCCTTAACATTGTGCGCGAGATGAAAGATTCTTAACAGCATGCGTGAGATGAAAGATTCTTAACAGTGTGCGAGAGATGAAAGATTCTTAACAGCGTGTGTGATACGAAAGATTCTTAACACTGTGCTGGTGCAGATGGCACTTAAACAGGGATTAACTTTGAGTTAGTGCAAAAGATTGAACTTGCCATTGGGATCTTTACAACATAGTTAGGCCTAAGGCCTTAAAAGTCCTTGCATGCTGTTAGAATGTTGTTCAAGCACATGAGTGCGCAAAGACAACAATGAGGTGACAGGTGCAAAAGGCAGTCTTTTTAGATCGTGATGGTGTAATCAACCGCGACTATGGTTATGTAGGAACTCTAGAGCGCTTTGAGTTTCTGCCTGGTGTGAAAGAGGCCTTGGCCGAACTTAAGGCTATGGGCTATAAGACGGTCTTAGTCACTAATCAGTCTGGTATTGCCAGAGGCTTATATACAGTCGACGACTTCCATACCGTAAACTATTTCATGCAGGGCCAGCTCGATATGGTTGGTGCTAAGTTTGATGGTGTTTACTTCTGTCCACACCATCCAAAAGCCACCGTAGCTCAGTTCCGTTGTGACTGCACTTGTCGCAAGCCTAAGTCAGAGATGTTCAACTGGGCCAAGGACGAGCTTGATATTGATATGTCAGATTCGATTATGATTGGCGATCATGTTACTGATCTACAAGCAGCGGCAGGTGCTGGTATTAAGACTTTGATTTTAGTTGGCGAGCATATTGAGACTGAGTCTAAGCTTATGAGCTCAGCTTTAGTTTTCAAAGATTTAGTAGAGGCTGTAGCTGCAATTAAAGCTGGTCAAATTGCATAGCGCCGTGAAGCTTACTAAAGAGTTAATCACGGAGTGAATCAACACTTAAGTGTCTACAAGGTAGTGGTCTTTGACTCTAAATTTGCTCTTAAGTGGCTTGCAGTCTAACTAAATGATCGCAAAAGTACTTTTGTGATCAATTTAGTCGATCACAGGATTTGTGAATACAAAAGCATCAGCGTATCATCGTTGGTGCTTTTTTTGATCCATTAGGGCATATGTGGTTTTGTACATATGTCCATGTATAGAAATAACCTAATGAAACTTAAGCATTCATTAGGCTAATACAAACTCAGGGGAGAATCATGGTTTTCAAGGGAAAATGGAAAAGCTTGCTATTGTGCACTTGCATGTCGCTCTTTACAGCAGCCTGCTCTGGTTATAACAACACTAGTATTCCAAATGTTCCTTACCATAACATTGATGTTCACAAGCAGACTCACCTCATGACTGATACTGATCGTGTTTGTGTCTTCAATGGCGGCGACATGATCACTGATACTGGTACTCGCTACCGTAACTCAGGTCGCTTTATGTATGAGATCTTGTACGTGACTATGCAACAGTACAATGTTGAGGGTGCTGTAGGTTTAGGCGCTTTTGATCTCAATAGCTCTTCAATGATTCAGCTCCAAGAGGTTTCTAGAAACAATCATTGCAATATCATTGCAGTGTCAAAGCCAATTTTCTGGAAAGACTCTCAGATTACCATCGGTAATGTAGGCTTGAAGGTAGACATGTACGATACTTCTTCATTAGAGCTTTTAAACTCTGTGACTTTAAATGCTCGCTCTCAGTACATTCGTGACATGTTCAAGCCTAATACTCCACTGCGTCCAGTGATTGAAAAGTACGTAGACAACCTTTATCGCTAGTCTTTATCTCACGATTAAGTCTTGCTCTCATACAAGATCAATTAAGACATAAGATTGCTATACGTTAGGATCTTTTCCTATCGAAAATATAGTCATATAGATCGTGGCAAGGATAGCTCTTGTTTGCCAAGACATGTTGGCTTGATCTAATTGAGATCGCAGCAATCTAAATGGGGAACATTCGTAATTAAGGGCAAATTTGCTTGCATGAGTTAGTCAGAAATCTGCACTAAAGTAGCAAAAGTGTGTAAACTTTGCACCACATTGGGAATGTGAAGTGTTTTAGATAGGTATAACATAGTTTGGCAGTCAAATTGACGTTATTGCCCGTCGATACTAGCTTTAAACAGCCTTATTTAGGCTTACTTATGTGACGTGTCTTGCAAGCTTGGATTTCTAAGCAAATTCTTTCATAAGATTGATGCCCCATTGTATTGCATTTTGTATTAGAATTAGCTCGTACAGCATTTTGCTGGTTTAGAATCTGCTCGTGTGCCAAATGTTAGAGCTTAGTTCTAGCATATGGTGCTGAGTGAATCTTAGGGATCGAGCATCCCGAGACAATCGAAAGCTTAATAAGTCAGTAGGTTGTTCATGCCTGTAAAAATCTCCAATCGGAGATTAGCAGGAATCTTGGCAGTAACATGCTAGGAAGTTCATACAGTATCGGAGATTTTTAAATGAACAAGTTTACTGTTGTTTTAGGCGCAGCTGCTTTAGGTGCTTCTTTATTAGCTGGTTGCAACAGCACCTCTTTAGATCAGTTAAATGCAAAGGTTGACGCTATTGCTGCTGATGTTGACGCATTAAAGACCCAGCAGTCCAAGTTAGCTAACGACGTTGCATTCGTTAAGTCCGACGCAGCACGTGCTAACGAGCGCTTAGACAACTTAGCTCGTCGCTACAAGAAGTAATCTTACTTCTCTAGCCGAGGCTAGGTCTGAAACCTAGTTTCAGTCCCAAGCTTCTGATTGAGGGGTGTGGTCGTAAGATCATACCCCTCAATCATTTCTAGGCTACGTAAAAGTATGTACTTAAATTTGTTACTGTACTTACCATCATTGCCTCCTCCCTTATCTATCTAAGCCTCTACACTTAGCAGCTTTTCTCTTACTTACCCCTTCTTTATTGCATCAAGTCAAGCGTACTCAGTCTTGTCCCATAGTCTGTGCTGTGAGATACGTTGTGTCTTTACCTTTCTCCTGCGTCTTTATATTTCGTCTGCGCCGCTCATAGAGACTGACATGGTCTGATTGTGAGATATGACTAATAAACTTATAGTTCTATTGCCATTATCTTGCCTAAGAAGCCCATGTTTAACTGCTTTTGGTTAATTTTTGTAGTTAGGAGCTGTTCTTGAGTGTTTGTGTTTTACACTAAGGCAGTACTACGTACTCGATGAAAGCATTGTAGTTAGGTATAGCTATGTGGCTTCACTAACGTTTTCATTAATGCTTACTAGTATATTAATGGTACTCAAAATAAAATGAGTGGTATAAGTCAAAAGCCTTAGTTGTAGATGGACTGACCAAAGAGGACTGTTTATGGCACAGAGTGCAGATAGGTTTAATCAATTCACGGTATTCATGTCGAACAACATGGAGAGCCTGGCTGATTTATGCGCTCTGCTTATGAGTGAGTACCCTCTTAAGGATCCTTTTGCTCACGAGAAGGTTGTGGTGATGAACTTGGGTATGAACAAGTTCTTATCACAGCGTATTGCTATGCAAAATAGCATCTCTACTATGTGCGACTTTAAGCAGGTGTGGCAGCTTATCTACGACACATACCGCACTATCCATCCTGATGCTCCACGTAAGGATTTGTACGATCGTCGTCATATCACCTGGAACATTTTCTCCATGATTGAGAACTGGAACAGTGACAGTATTGTGGTTCAGGCGCGTAAAGCAGCTTTAGAGTCAGGTACTGATCTTAATGAAGTTCTCAAGAGTTTAGATGAGAGTGCCCAACAGCTCTTAGGCGCTCATCTACCACTTTACGGCACTACTGGGGGTCAGAGTGGAGATATTTACGAGAGATTACGTATCTATCTTAAAGACGATCGTTATGGCGATAAGGCTTTTGAGCTTTCAGCCAAAATCGCTGATACCCTAGATCAGTATCAAATGTACCGTCCTGAGTGGATCATGGAGTGGAATAAGATCCCTCTTAGCGCTTTTGATGATTACGAGCGTGATCCTGACGATCCATCAAATCCTATCAATGTCTTTATTGAGAGCCAGTGTCAGCGTTTTATTCGTGAAAAGACTGGTCTTAATGCCGCAAAGCGTAAGGCTGCCTATAACGAGGCGTTAAACTCATCTGACGATCCAGAGTCTGACGATATACGTTTTACCTTTGAAGAGGTAAAGCCTGAGCACGTAACAGCATCCCGTGCTGAGATGGTTAGACACTTGTTTAAGTCTAATGTGTGGCAGATAAAGCTATGGTGCTCTTTGCGCTATAACTTATCCTTAGACCCTGATCATAACGGCGGCAGCTTTGAGTATAGCAATGAGGTGCTATATCGTCGTTTAACTCATCTTGATCGCTCACAAGTTATGGTGAGTCTTATCAATGAGCTTAAAACCCATAAGAATCTGCCTAAGCTTTACGAGCGCGTGTTTGTCTTTGGCGTGAGCGCTTTGCCAAGAGTTGTTATTGACTTCCTTGATGCGCTATCTAATCACTGTAGCGTGAACGTTATGCTCTTAAATCCATGCCAAGAGTACTGGGCAGACATCGCGCCACGTCATAGACAGGATTTTGAGCGCTACACGCAGCTGATTCAGGCATCCACTAAGAGTGCTAAAGAGGCCAAGGTCGATAAGAAAGGTAAGTTCTTACCTGTAAGAGGTGCATCATTATCTTTAAATGATTTTGATGATTCAGGTGAGCGTATTGAGGGTAACCCTCTCTTGCTCTCATACGGTCGCCAAGGTCGTGACAATCTGTACTTACTCTTTGACCGCGATCCAATGCCGCAGAGCATTTCATGTTTCTCTGAGCCTGATGTGCCAACTGAGTTTGTTACTCAAGAGGGTATTGAGCGTAACAACAAGAAGGTGAATGAGACTACTGGCGGTAATCTGCTTGGATATATTCAAAGGCAGTTACTCTTCTTAGAGCAGCCAGAGGATCGCTATGTCATTAGTAAGGACGACACTTCCTTTAGCGTGCACTCATGCCACACTAAGCGTCGTGAGGTAGAGGTACTGCATGATGCTATTTTAGAGTGCTTTAATCGCGCTAAGCAAAAGAGTAAGCAAGACCCAGAATATAAGCTCTATCCACGAGATATTGTGGTGATGGTGCCAGCCATTAATGAATATGCTCCACATATTGAGGCTGTCTTTGGTGGCTCACACAAGATGGGTGATCCTGATTACATCCCTTATGTCATCTCAGATCAGACCGAAAGAGAAACTAATACCGTTACTGAGGCACTGCTTAAGCTCCTTGAGATTGGTAATAAGCGTATTACTGCATCCTTGGTAATTGATTTACTCTCTGAAAACGCTATTGCTCAACGTTTTAGCCTGACTCAGGATAATGTCGAGATCATCGCTAAGTGGATTGAAAAGAATAATATCTTCTGGGGTCTTAATGACAATGATGTCTCCGAGTTCTCTGAGATTGCTCTGCCTGGAACATTCGAAAGCGGTATGGATCGCATGCTGCTTGGTACCATGTTGGGTGAAAGTAATGTCATGCCTGGCTTTAGCGAAATTGAAGGTAGTGATGCTGTCATCTTAGGCAGGTTCTGGGACTTTATTAATGCGCTAAATGAGCTGCGTCTGTTTTTTAATCCAGAGCTGGCATTGGCACCAAGACTCTGGGGCGAGAAGATCAACACTAAGCTTATCAGCCGCTTTTTTGATAGCTCTGATGAAACTAAGCTGGCCTTACGCTCAGTTGAGATTGTTATTGAAGATCTCAAGGAAACGATTGATGGTCTTGCTCGTAAACCAGCCATCAACTTGCCTGTTTTTGCAGCCATGCTGCGTCAAGGTTTAAGTGCTCAGACTAATTACATGCCTTTCTTAAGAGAGAAAATTAACTTCTGCTCTTTAGTGCCAATGCGTGCTGTACCGTTTAAGCATGTATTCATCTTAGGTCTTAATGATTCAGACTTCCCTCGCGAAGAAAGAATGCCAGGCTTTAATCTGATGAGCTCGTATGAACTATTCGAGCGTGGTGATAGATCTCGTGGTACTGATGATCGTTTCTTATTCTTAGAGGCAATTCTATCTGCACGTGAGTCAGTGTATTTCTCTTACATTGGCAGTAGCGCAACGGACAATCGTAAGCTAAGCCCATCAATTGTGCTTAATGAGCTTATGTATTACATATATCAGCGTTGTTCTATTGAGGGGCTTGAAGATTTAAATGATCAAATGCGTGAGCAAAGCGTAAAGCGCCGCATCTTACATGAAGAGCACTTAAATGCCTACTCTCAGGAAAACTATGTAGCACAGGGTGCTTCATATAAGCACAATGCTACAGATCCTGATGCCAAGTTCTTCCCATCTAAATTGCCAAGTTTCAACTCGGGCTTTATCTCCATTGCAGGAGCTCCAAAGCAAGACCGTGTCTATATTGGTAGAGATTTGACAGTTGAGCCTGAGGCTGATGATTTAGTTCAGGTTGTCTCATTAGATGAGGTGATCGCCGCTAATAAAGATCCATATAAAACCTTCGCAAGAAAGACTCTGCAGATCTATGTAGATCTTGGGCAGGCAGATGTAACTCGAGATGATGAGGATTTTAGTGCAGACGATTTCCTAATCAAGGCTCTGATAAACGAGCTGCTGCATGAAAAAGCAGAAGATCGTGCCGCCGTTTTAGAGCGTCATAGCCTGGCGGGTGATTTGCCAAGCGGAGTCTTTAGAGAGCTGGTTGAGAGCAAAGTAAATGAGCGAATGGAGGCAATCATTGAGAGTATGCAGACCAATTTTGGTCTGGATAACACCGATATAGAAACGGTTGCATGCCCTAACGCTATTTATAGATTGATCTTGCCTGAGGCTGTTTGCACAGGCGCAATGCCGCCTGATCTTAAGGAGCTCACTCAATTAAATATTGAGTACGCAAGTACCAATGCTGCAGCAAGCGCCAACTTAGGTCTTGATAGCCAAGATGATAACTCCCATCGCAAGGTGCCTGATGGCTATAGAGAGTTTGAGATCACCTTGCAAGCAAGTCGCAAGGTTAAACCTGTAATCGTGGATTGCTTTAATAAATATGAGGCAAAAGCTAAGAAACAAGAGTACTTCTTATCTAATGGCGCAGACAGTATTCAAATTTGGGGATTTGCGCAGGAAAAAACTTCATATGGTTTTTCACTCATTCAGGAGATGATTGCCCAGTACTTAGGGGGCTCTCAAGCAAGCTCAGTGCATTTAGTGACTTCTGGTGGAGATGTAATCTACATGAAGGCGCTTGAGAATTCGGCCTTGCGTTATGTCATTACTTTCATGCTTTTGAACTATTTATTAAGCAAGATGAGAGTGATGCCAACTGGAAAAGCAATTATTAAAAAGCTCCAACATAACGAAGATGGCGAGCTAGTCATTAATGGTAAAGGAAGTAGTTTTGGTTACGAAAAGGATGCCGAGTTCTTCTTGGGAGACGTTAATACTATCCTCAGCTCCGAAGTACTCTCCAAGATTGCTTCAGACTATATCGACTTCTACTTAAGTTACATTGCAAGCAATATTGAAAAAGGCTAAATAACGCAATATTAGTGATGGCTCCAATCTACTCATTTAGAGCATAGCCATAAAGTCAGATTGTAATTACCTAGTATTTGCAATGTTAAGTGCCGTAAGCTGCCGAAAAAGTATGGCAGCTTAAAACTCCAAGCTAATTTCACGCAGTCAGGTTTGTTATGAGAAAGCAAGTAGGCAGCAAATCAGTACCACTCGAAATCATGAAGTTCAATATGGCTTCTCCTGCCTTAATTGAGGCTAGTGCTGGTACGGGAAAGACTTACACCATTACTAATTTAGTGGTGCGGGCGCTCTTAGGCTTGGGTAGTAAGGAGGTAGCGCTTCCTCGTCCATTGCAGATTGAAGATTTGCTGGTAGTTACTTTTACTAATGCGGCCACCTCAGATCTGAGAAGTAGAATCTTCGAGAGAATTCGTGCAGCACGTGGTGCCTTTGAAACTTTTATTGATAATGCACTTAAGTTAATCTCTGAAGCCTTAGAGCAGGAAAATGAAGAGCTATTTGCTAGTCACTATCTAGAAAAGCAGGATTTAAGCAAGGTTAAGTCTGCTATTGCTAATGGACGTAAGCGTGCTAAAAAACGCAAGGCTGCTCTGACTATCGAGGGGCGTATAAGTGACGAGGGAACTCTAGAGTCGCTAGCTAATCATGACTTAGATGACTCTGAGAGTGATTACCTTGAGACTAAGGCATCAGACTATACTGAGGATGAGCTGCAGCATCTGTTATTAAATATTGATGTTAAAGCTGTCATGAGCGGTAGTAATGTTGACCCGACTTTTTACGACATGATCACTGACTTACTCTCTCGTAAAGTCGTGCCGCTGCGTCATGCCATCTTGCTGCTTGCTCAGGCTGAAAGAAAGATCAATAACGCCTCTATCTGCACCATTCACTCATTTTGTAATAGCACCTTAACTCAGTTATATGCACTCGAGTCAGGAGAGGCATTTAATACTGAGCTTAAAAGGGATCTTTACCATGAGAGTAAAGAGGCTATCTATGGTGTGTGGCGTCGTCTCTTTTATAAGGAAAAGTGCTCCACAACGCTTAAAGATACACTAGGTGCGTATAATCCTGACTCATTTTCAAAACTCCTAGACTCTCTTGGTGCAGCACGTCATTCTGATCCAAAAAGTGCTTTTGCAGGTTATTACCTTGAGGGCTTTGAAGAGCTCATGCAAGAGGTTAACTGCCCAATTGATATCCATTCTGCGCAGTCTCTCGAAAGCCAGCTAGTCAATTGGCTAAATGATTTAGACTCTCAGAGTGACTCATCTGACAATGACGCAAAAATATCGATCTTAAGAGAGTATGACAATTTCTTAAGCGCCATTCCTCAAAAGCAGTTTGAAGGCTTATACAATCCTCAAACCAAAGCACCTGGTTATCTATTAGATGGCACAGGCAAATCATTTAAAAAAGATGTCCCTCCAATCTTGGCAGGATTATATAAGCTGTACTCCTATGAAAATGAGATTAAAGGTGTTTTAGCATCACAAAATCATTCGGGAAACGAAATTAATCAGCTTTATGCCAAGCTGCCAAGTCCTAATTCTTTGTATCAGGATAATTTAACCAGCTTCATAGCTTACAGTCCAAAAGAAACAAAATCTTTTGAAAAGAACCTATTAGACATATGTAAAAGCATATTTGAAAAATATACTACGCTTGAGTCACGCTCTAGGAAGTTGAGACATGTCTTACTGGTTCTAGTAAGTATCATTGTGCAGCAAGAGCTCATGAAGCTGTGCCAAGAGAATAATGTCATGGACAATGATGACGTATTGCGTCGTCTTGATTATGCCATTAACAATCGTGGCGCTGCAGGTGAGCGTCTGGCTGAGCTCATTCGTAAGCGTTATCCACTGGCTATGATCGATGAGTTCCAGGACACTGATCCTGTGCAATACAACATCTTCTCAGCCATCTATTTAACCCAAGAAGCTTTAGATGCTCAGGCATATTGCTATCTGATTGGTGACCCAAAACAGTCTATTTACGCCTTCCGTGGCTCAGACATTAACTCATACCTTAAGGCACGCCAAAAGATTATCGAGCTTACTCATGGTAAGGGTCTTTATACCTTAGATACCAATTACCGCTCCCAGCCTGATATTGTTGGCGCTTCTAATGCCATTTTCTCTAATGAGCTCAACCCTAACAATATCAATCCTTTTGAAGAGGCAGATATTCCTTTTGAGAGCGTTAAGTCAGGCTTAGCTAAAGGACTTGTAGCCAAGAAGAACGCTAAGGTAGCACCTGCAAAGCCAAGAAGTTTCACTCTTGAGGGCCTTGATGAAATTCTCTTTGACGGGAGCAGTGTGCCTACAGAGAGTAATAATGAGGGGGTTAAATATAGCGGTGCTGCGAACACTTATGTAGTTGCTGTTGATTTAGACGAGAGCAGTAACAAAGGAGCCACTGAGCAACTCTATGCTGAGGCTGCAGCTCTTATGATTATGAAGCTGTTGTCTGATGGCAAAATTGATCGTAAAGGGCCAGATGGTGTAGTTACAAAGTCTGCAGTTAAGGCAAGTGATATTGCTGTTTTAGTTAGAAAGGCGGATCAGAGCAATCTTGTTCAAGCAGAGCTTAGAAAACTACAAATTCAATCAGTGTTCTTCTCTGATCGCTCTTCTGTCCTCAAAGGCGCAAAACCTAACAATAATACAAACTCCAATGATGCAACTCCTCCAAGCAAGGAAGCTAGCGATATTCTCTCATTAATGGAGGCAATGGAGGATAGCACTGATAGACGCAAAGTATACAAGGTGCTCGCTTCAAACCTGTTGTGCTTAAGTGCTCAAGAGTACTCTATGCTCATGAGCTCAGATGACATCTTTGAGTATGAAGTAAAACTTCTTAATGATTGTGCGCATGTTTGGAAGCGCTATGGATTTATGCCCGCCTTTTTAAAGTGGGCAAATGATCCACGCCATTGCATGAGCTCAAGATTACTGTCTGTAAATGGCGGTGAGCGCTTGTACACTAATTTCTGCCACATAAGTGAGATTGTGCAGGGGGTACATAAGAAAAATACTGCTCTTGCTACACAGATTCACTGGTTCAATGATCTTATTAATCAAGAGGCTAGTGATATTTCTGAGGATGACTCTAAAAAACGTTTAGAGTCCGAGCAAGATCAAGTCAAGATCATTACTGTACACAAGTCTAAAGGCTTAGAGTTCCCAATTGTGCTGATGCCGTTCTTGTGGGGTGTATCTAAAGAAAACAATAAAAAACCTGACTTGCCAGTAGTTAGGTACTACTCAAATGAAGAACAGCATAGAGTGTTAAGCTTTAACTTAGATGAGCCGTTGTCAGTCAATACGCGTGTTCCTAAGGTAGATGCTGAAGGAAATCTACTTGATGATTATGTAGAACATGTAGTTGAGAGCACTCCAAAAGAACAGTATGAACTCGAAGAACAAAAAGAAGCTACTCGTCTTTTGTATGTGGCGATTACTCGCGCCTGTCATGTAAATATTTTCTTTGTACATGATATGAAGCAAGGCAAAGATTATAAGCCTGAGGCTTTGACTCGTCATCATGGCACTCACAACAGAACTACATCTGTTGCATTGCCTTCTGGAGAAATCACTACTCCTGAACAGGAAAACTATCAGGCCTCATGTTTTGTTGAGGCAGTTTTAGCGCATCCTGAGAAGTTTACTGTGATTGATGGTAAGAGGCTTAGGGATGCTTATGCCTCCTTTACTGAGGATATTAGTGCACTCCATGTTGGTGATAAAGAGATCTTAGATACTGATACTAAGCGTCGATTAGAGCTGTTCAATGCCTATGGTTATAAGTCAGAAGATGGCTTTACTGATAGGTCTTTGAATATTTCTAGTATTCGAGCTCAAGATCAGGTTCCTAATGTGGCACTGTCATTTATCTACAAACAGGCTATTGATACTTCATTCAATATCTTCTCGTATTCATCTTTGACAGCAAACCACAGCTCAAACAATGAAACAAAGCTCAACTATCATTTAGGCCGTGATGAAAATCATGATGATAGTGATCTGAGTGTTGATACCACTGAAGAGCAACTAAATGATTTGCCTCTAGTGACAGTTGTGGAGCATGAACAGACACCTCAAGTATCTACAAATGAGAGCACATACCTTGTAAATAACGATACTTGCTCAGTTTCGTCTTTAGTTCAAAGATATCGTGAGCAAAACTACAACAGTTTGATGATACGTCAGACTATTAAGATGAAATCGCCGCTGTGCCATATTTTCCCAAAAGGTAAATTAGCTGGTTCTTTCATGCATGAGATCTTAGAAAAGATTGATTTTGAGCAAATGAAAGCACGTGGTTATGACAATTACCTTTTAAATGAGGTAATTGAAGAAGTATCTCAGACAGCACGTGCTCATGACTTTATGTCGCAATCAAATATTGTGAGTGCCGACGAGTACAAGATGAGATTAGGCGAGTGGTTCAATGATGTGCTCGAGGCACCAATTGTTGCAGGCAAATACCATTGCTTTGCGCTAGCAGATCTTGAGGTGGCTTCTTATGAGCGCGAGATGGAATTTTTAATGTCCAATGGCCGCTTTGATACTACTCAGCTTGATGAGCTATGTCATGAGGTAGCACAACGGCTCTTGCCAGCGCACCTGTCGTATCTTGGTGAAAATCTCACCCTTAGCTATAGCGAGGTAGTAGGTTTTGTTACTGGTTCTATAGACTTAGCATGTCGCTTTGATCTGAATCGTCGTCTAGCTTTACATGAGCGAGCTGATCTTATGTACGCCATTCCAGAAGATCAGAGCGTCATTATTGCTGAGCATATGAAGTACTTAAGGGAAAAGTTTAGACAAGGACAGCTTCCTAATTGCCAAGATCCTGAGTTAAATGGTGCATTTGTGGAGCAAAACTTTTCTCGTATGCCTCTGAGCGATGCTTATGAAGGACAAGTATCTGCAGCTACAGGAGAGGAGAAAGATTACAAGTATTACGTGATCGACTATAAGTCCAACAGCATGCTCTCATCTACAGAAGAGTTGAATATACCGCAATACGAACAAGCAGATGATTTTAGTGAGTATTACGGAAGCTATAGTTTTGACAATATGGTCAAGTCAATCTATGAGCACCGTTACGACTTGCAGTTTATGCTCTATACCTTGGCTCTCTACAGATTCTTAAAGGTTCGTTATGGCGTGCGCTTGGACTCTTCGTATGAAGAGCTTGAGTCTTTCTACGACCAACATATTGGCGGTGTTATGTACTTGTATATGCGAGGCATGAAAGCCAATTACTTAAGAGACAAGGTGTCTAAAGGCGTATTTACGACTAAATTAGATTTTGACATCGTCTACAAGCTAGATCAGATATTCTCTGGCAATAATGATGAAGAGTAAGAGGAGTGATTAAGTGAGCAAGCAAAAAACTGAGAAGCAAACTCCTTTAGATGCAGCTTCTCTTGATGATTCTTATTTTTACCAAAAGCTCAGTGAGACCTTTTACTCTGATGCAGCTTCGCGTTTAGCTACTGACAAGGATGCCGGTAAGCTCGTTTACTCAAGCGGTATGCTCAATGATGATGATTGCTATGACAGTAAGCTTGGTGATTTCTCAAGTAGTGCTAGTGGTATTAACGATGAGCGCTCTGCTCCTATTGCAGAGCGCGACTTTGATGATGACTACTTTGATCAGCATATCGATGAGAAATACCCATATCAGTCCTATGACGATGATAAGGCTAGCCAAGAGTTAGTAGCTTATAAGCAAAGTGTAGATATCACCCAAGCACGCATTGAAGCTGAGCAGCTCATTAAAGAGGCTGCATGGCAGTTAAAAAAGCAGGCTGAGAGATCATATTCAAGTTGTAAGCTTTTGCCTGATGGCCACAAGGAAAAGATCAGCATTACTCAGGAGAGCTCAAGTGAGTACTTAGAGAATGCTCGTATCTTAATGGCTAAAATGATCTATCAGCCTGAAGAGATCTACGATGATGCTTATTTCTTCAATGCTGTAGAGATCACTAAAGAGCCTTACATTGAGGAAGTTTTGGCTTTCGATATGGATTTTCATGGAGGAAGAAGTTTACTTGTTCGTGCGCGTAGCTGCCCGAAAATTGATTCTATTGCGCCAGCTTGCATCAGCTATCTTCAAGAGCATTTCCCATTTGCTAACAAGTATGATCAAGAGCAGTTCAACCTTATCATCTTAGCTCTCTTTGAGAAGGTTAAAGAGGGTGATATCTGTATCGACCTACGCTCGTTAAATGGCGTGTTCGATGCCATAGTTAATTGGCAGCTTACATACAATGAGCTCCAAAACTTCAGTGATACCCAAGGTGTTCTCAATTCTCTAGAGTTCTTGATTGCAAGTGCTAAAGCTTACTGCCCTAAGTCAGTTGCTACTTTAAATGAGCTGATGAAAAAGTCATTATCGGTAGGTAGTGCAGAGGAGAAGAACTCCCCATTAGTCTATGACAATGGCAGACTCTACCTGCGTAGAAGCTTTAATTACGAAACCGGCATTGCTGACTTCATTTGCAATAAAAAGAGCTCACTTATGAGTGATGAAGATAAGCAAAAGCTCATCAAGGCTATTAGGATTTTGTTCCCTAAGGAGCCTAGTGACGGTGAGCTTGAGGTTAACATGCAGGAGGTCGCTGCAGCTCTATCAGCTCAGTCGAAGTTTACAGTGATCTCGGGCGGACCAGGTACAGGCAAGACTACAACAGTGCTGCGAATCTTATTGTTACTTATCTGCATGGATGAGAAGAATCGTAATATTAAACTGTGTGCACCGACTGGTAAGGCTGCTGCACGTATGAGTGAGTCTATTGCTGGGCAGTTAAGTAATTCCAATACTCAAGCAGCTGTAGAGTTAATGGCTAAAGAGTTTGGCCTGAGCATAGAGCAGATCATGGGCTATATCCCATCAACTGCAGTAACTGTACATAGCTTGATTAAGACTATTCCTAATAGTTCACGAGCAAGGTTTAATAAAGACAATCGACTCAAGTGCGATGTATTAGTAGTTGATGAAGTGTCCATGCTGGATATGGCTTTATTCTCAAAGCTCTTGAGTGCGCTTGAGGATGATTGTCACATCATTATGCTAGGTGACAAAGATCAGCTTGCATCAGTAGAGGCGGGCGCTGTGTTAGCTGAGTTGTGTGCTTGTCTTGATAGCACTAAGAGTGATCGTGTTGATGACAATGTCATGTCAATAATCACTGAGGCAACTGGTTATACAAAAAAGGCGATCTTAAAAGAGAAGATCTCCGGCAACGTTGCTTTATTAAGTAAGAGCTGGCGATCTAAGGATGTTCCTGAAATTGGAGCCTTGGCATCTCTCATTAATAATGCAAAGCAGACCGAGCTTGAAAATAGCGAGCAATTGCAAATAGGCTTGATTGATGAGTACATGAAAAGTGCTGTCGAAAAGATTGAGCGAGCTGAGCCTGCTAGTAATCTAGACAAAAGCAATAAGAGATCATCTTCGACAGATGATCCTGTGCTTAAGCGTATGTTTGCAATCTTGGGTACTTTTAATAAGGCTCAAGAGAAAGCACAAAAGAATGGTACTAAAGCAGCTATCTCATATACAAAGTTCAACAAAGAGAAAACACCAGCTGATTTTGTCAAAGAGATTGCAAGTGACTGTATTGCGCCTGATCGTGATGATAACTATTCAGCGTTCTTACAAGAACTTGCTAGAAACGACTTTATCGTAAGTACAGATACTCATAAAAGAGCGCATCTGTTTAAACTCATGGATCGCTTCCGTATCTTGTGCTCCAACCACAATGGAGAGTTTGGCGATAAGAACCTAAACCATGCCATTGAAAAAGAGATCAAGCATAAGTATTTGACCAGAGGCTTTTATCCACAAGGAAGCTTTTTCCCAGGACAGATTGTAATCATCACGCAAAACAATCCGATCTTGAATCTGGTGAATGGCTATGTAGGCTTTGTTGCTTTTGATGAACAAGATCTGCTCAAGCAAAGTTTAGATAAGGGCGAGGATTTTGATATAAGAAGAATCCCTTACAAGGAGAGAAAGCTCAGAGTCTTCTTGCCAATCGCTTCAGGGGGTCAAAATGGTCAAGAGGTTAATCCATTTACGGTAATCTCAACCATGTTGCTTACTGAGTATGACAGCGGCTATGCCATGTCTATCCATAAGTCTCAAGGTTCTGAGTATGACAAGGTCAGTATTGTGCTTTCAAGAAGACCAAATCGTGTGCTAACTAAAGAGCTAGTCTATACGGGCATTACTCGAGCAAAGAAGAATGTAGAGCTTATTAGCTCCTTTAACTCACTACGTCATGCGATCTCACATTCAGTTGAGCGTGAAAGTGGTCTTGCTGATCGTTTGAATCGTTAGGAATGGCAATAGCAATTAACTCTTTCGCAACATGAATAATTTCCTATCAGCATGTGAATACGAATAGGCATATCATACATAGGTCATGTTAGTAGTTTTGCAAGAGCTTTTCCTTTGTAAAAGCTAATAACTCCAATATATGTAACTCATAGGTGATCTCAAGCCTTGCTTAGGATTCAAAGATGGGTCTTTATGAGTTTTTCATAAATAACTAACTAGATGAGTGCTATTGAAAAGAGATATTTTGATGGCTGTAGATAGTTGTTTAGAAAAAATAGCGATCTCAAGATCAGAAGATCAGAGCAATTTTGGCTCAAAAGCCGTATGTTTATGGTGCATGTGCCATGCAGATGCAAGAAAGTTATAGCTTTTTTTATGATCTTTTAACATGCTGTAAACCTGATGTTTATCTGGTTTAGTGTGTGTTCGGTGTGTGCGGTTTATAAAGTTTTTGTAAAAAAGATTAAAAAAGCTGTTGACGTGTGAGTTCAAATCATTAAAATACGTCCTCGCTGTAACGCACTAAGCAAACAGCAAAACAAAGCCAAGCGCTTTGTAGTTCTTTGAAAATTGATAAGTACAGACAATCTGTGTGAGTTCTTTAGTTAAGGACTTTGAGTTTAGCCACATACTTAGTAGCTTAGTTTAAAGCTACAACTTCAAACGAATCATTAAAGTGAAGAGTTTGATCATGGCTCAGATTGAACGCTGGCGGCAGGCCTAATACATGCAAGTCGAACGGTAACAGCAGAGAGCTTGCTCTTTGGCTGACGAGTGGCGGACGGGTGAGTAAGGCTTGGGAATCTGCCTGGTAGTGGGGGA
>NZ_AXWV01000063.1 GCF_000482845.1 Anaerobiospirillum succiniciproducens DSM 6400 | reverse complement strand
CAACAAATACAGCGCGAGAGCACCTTCATCGGTGAGAGTGCCTGGAGCAGAAGATTTCAGATCTTCTTGAGAAGCAGCATCTTTGCTAACAGACATGGCTGTAGCAAGAATTTGGGGGTCAGCGAGCCAGTTGCGTACTGACTGATCAGATACACAATGCTCTTTGGCCACTTCATTTACCTGCTTGCCTGAGAGCGCATCAGTAACAACCTTAACGCGAAACTCATTGGAAAAAGTCATAGGGAAAACCTCACAAGGAAATCCGCCCTATTATAATAGTTTCGTAAGGTGAAACCAAAAGGTCATCTTGAAAACTAGATTAACACATAGGGGTTTATATTTCTTTTCCAGAAAATGAAGCAAACCAATAACGCCATTAAGTTCTTAATGGCTCAGTATCGTGCTATTTTCAAGAACGCCAACATCGCCATGGTAGCCGCAATGGCCGCCGCCGCTTTAGCTGCAGGTTCAGCTAATGCTGCCCAGAGCCTAGATGGTAAGTGGGATTTAACTGACTTCACTAACAGTGCAGACAATACACTTAAAGCAGAAACCATTAACAAAGAATCTGCTTTAGACTTAAGCAAGCTGAAAGATACTGATGTTACTAACTCTGGTTTTACTTTCTCAGGTAAGGATGCAAATACTAAGATTGATGGAGCGAAGGTAAGCATTACTGGCTCTAAGGATAAGCATCTGGCTGTTAAGGGCTTAGCACTCTCTAATGGCGCTGAGTTATCCATTTCAAACAGCAAAGAAGCAAACTCCACCATTTTTGGTTTTAATGGCGCAGATCCAAAGGGCAAAGATGGTGTAATGACTGTTGATGGCTCTAAGGTCACTGCAACTAATGCAGGCTTTGCCTTTAACAACGTAGTGATTAGCAACCAGTCTGAGATTACCTTAGGCGGCATGATTCCGGAAGGTGGTGTATCAGGTACCCCTAACTGGGTTGTGTACTCTAATATTGGTGCCAACAAGAACGACGGTAATGATGCTAACAATGGCGTATTAAGCGTTAGCAACTCTACTATTAACCTCAAAGACAAGTCAGATATCATGGCTGACGTAGAGGTGGTTTTAGATGGCGCAACCATCAACTTTAACGGTACAGATGATTCAAATAATAAGCATGCTACTGCTTTTGTTCGAGCATCTACAGCAGCTTCAGATGCCGGTAAAGTCACCGTTAAAGGTGCAACCGTTTTAGGTGGTTCCGGTGACGGTGCTATCTTCGCAGATAAGATCGATATCCAGAAAGCATCTGCAACTATTGCTGAGAGCAAGAAGCTCACTTTAGATGGTGATTGGGAAGACAAAACTGCACCTAATGTTACTAAGCACAAAAAGAGCACCATCACTATTAAAGACTTTACCACTGCAGGCAAGGGTACTTTAGTTATTGGTAATGATGGTAAAGGCGGTGATGTAACTGTATCAGGCAATACTGAGATTGGCAGTGCTGTAGATAATTACGCTGCTTTGACCGTGTCAGGTGCCGGTGTATTAACAGTTAAATCAGCTTTATTAGCTGATGACACTGGTCTTTTTAAGAAGGGTACTACTAATTCAGGTTCTGTTACTCTTGCTAAAGGCGGTACGCTAGCTATTTCTGATGCTACAGATGCTAAAAAGCCTTTTGATCTGGGCTCCCTTTCTTTTGCAGAGACTGCGGCAGGCAATACCATTGCTATTGGTGCAGATGACACTGGTGTAATTACTGGTGAGAATTTAGCTATTACCAAGAAGTTAGATAATGCCACCGGCTTAACTGTTAAGGCCACTAACTTAACATTAGGCAAGTCTGATTTCGAACATACAAAGAACGCTTTAGGTGTTGAATCTTTAAATTCTAAGAATGTAACTTTTGTTAAGTCTGGTACCGGCTTTACTTTACAGGACGTCTTAAACCTAACCTCTACTGATAGTGGCTCAATTACAGGCTCTGATTTAAATGTAAGTGGCGGTGTAATCAACATTAAGGCCGGTATCTACACCCTTGATAAGGCTTTAACTATTACTTCTACTACAGCTAAGGATAAGGTTGCCTTAAATGTTGAAGATGGCGCTAAGCTTGTAGTTTCTGGTGGTAAGTTAGCTACTGTTAATGCTGCTAACGGCAAGATCAATGTCGCAGGAGGTGTCTTAGATGCCTCAAAGGCATCAGACTATGAGCTGAAGTCAGGCACTATTACTCTGTCTAACGCAGCTGAACTTCACCTTGATGACTCTAAGGTATTAAGCGGTGGTACAGCTCTTTCAGGCGATAAGTTTGCTGGCGGCTCTGTAGTTTCTGACGCAAGCTCAAAGATCGTGTTTACTGATGTAAGCATGACTAAAGAACAGTTCCATACTTTAGTCACTACATCCAAGTTCGCAGGTATCTTTGATGGTGTGACCCTGACTGGTTATGACGTATCCGGTAAGCAGAACATTAGCAACATCCAGAGCAACTTTGCTCAGGGTCATGATGATGTTCAGGCTCTTGTTAGTGGCAATTCTGTAAACGGTAACTACTCAGTAGGTAATGCCCAGCTTAAGGACGAGGGTACTTCTCTTGAGTTAGGTGCAAGCGGCAACCTGACCCTTGTGAACGCAAATGCAGCTGATTGTAACGGCAAGTTTGTCTCCGATAAGCATGGCAATGTTGCTGGCGTTACCATGACTGGCGACAACACCTTAACCTTAGCTGGTGACGGTGCTATCGGTAAAATTACTGGCTCTGCTGGCCAGGGTACTGTAATTGTTGGTACTGCATCTAAGCCTTCAAACGTATCTGTAGAGGGTTCTATCGGTGCTGATGGTGCTCAGCTGGCTCAGGTGAATACCAACGGTGCAAATGTAACTGTTGCTGGTGACGTTTATGTAAATAACGTTGCTATCAACGACGGCTCTTTAACCTTAGCTGACGGCAAGAAGATTGTTCTTGGTAATACAACTGATATCCTTGACTCAAGTTTTGCAGGTAACGTAACTGCAGATAGCTTAACTCTGAAGTCAGCTACTGGTGGTAACCTCATCATCTCTGATGATGCTACTGTTAAGATCAATGCTTTAAATGCTGCTGGTGTTACCATTCAGGTTGGTCAGGACGGTACTGACACTTCATCAGGTACTTTAGAGACTGGTAAGTTAGACCTTGCTGGTGGTGCTCTGATCGTTGATCCTGAGTTCTCCGAGGATGCTGCTATTGCTGCAGTTAAGAACCTTTCACAACAGGATCAGGATACTGGTGCTGAGGTTCTTAATGGTAAGGTAGCAGTTGGTAAGAACGCTGCTGTTGGTATCGGCTTTGGCTCACGTGCTGAGGTTGAAAGCTTACTCTCAACCTATGGCTACATGGTTGGTGGCAAGTTTGATAAGACAAGCGATCTCCACGGTGCTTTAGTTCTGAATGCTCCTCTTAAGATTTCAACAGGCAACGGAGTACTTATTGATACTACCAATACTGCAATTACTGTAGGAGCTGTTGGTACTAATGAGTTTAAGATGGGCGCAAACAGCGGTCTTGTTATTACCGACGGCGCATACTCAGTAGACGCTGATGGTAAGAAGACTGGTGCCGCTGTAACCTTAGAAAGTGGTGGACAGAACTCAGTTAAGATTGATGGCGGCAAGGTAATTCTTGCTGGTAACTTCACCGCTGCTGACAGTGGTATTCAGCTCTTCTCTGGCACTGCAACCAATTTAGTAAGCGGTACTGGCATTAAGCTTGAGTCTGCTAACGGTCTGATTGAGGCAGAGATTGGCGCTGATGGTAAGGTTAAGCAGGATACTTGGGTATTCGACAAGGACAACAAGTTAGGTACTTACTACAGTGATGCCTCTCAGCCTGTTCGTGACCTCTTAAAGAGCGTGATGAAGGGCGAGATCACTGGCAATGCTGTGGGTAACAAGTTCTTAGGTACAGTTGCTAACTCCAAGGACAAGTCTGGTGTATTAGCAGATGCTGCTGCTCATGCTGCAACTTACGCTGGTGCACAGCAGGCTGCTGTTGCTTCTGTAACCACCATGGCTGATGCAATGTTTGGTCGTGTTGGTGCTGTAGGCGTTGAGGCAGCTTCAATTTCCGCAACTGGCTCACAGGCCAACGGCGGTGTATGGTTAACCCCAATGTACAAGTCTGTAGACGCTGATAGCTTCAATGCTGAGGGCGCTTCTTACGGCTCCGAGGTTGACTTAGGCGGCGTTGCATTCGGTGCTGACACTGTAAACGGCAACATGCGTTTTGGTGCAGTATTTAACATCGGCTCTGGTGATGCAGAAGGTAAGGGCAACGGTAACGGCTTAAAGGACGAGTTCGACTACTACGGCTTTGGTATCTACACAGCCATGGGCTTTGGTAACTTTGCTTTAGTTGGCGACGCTTCCATGACCGTAATCTCTCATGACGTTGAGGGTCACGGTCTCAAGGGTAAGGCTGATACCACTGCTGTAACCATGGGCGTAACCGGTCAGTACTCAATTGCTACTCCAGTTGTTGATGTAACTCCACACTTAGGTGCACGCTTCATCCGCCTCAACACTGACAGCTACGATTTAATGTCTGCTGACGGCGTACTTGCTACTACTGACTTTGACGTTCAGAACGTCTTCTCAGTACCTTTAGGCGTAACTCTGTCTAAGGGCTTTGTAGCTGGCGGCTGGACTTTAGCTCCAAGCGCTGACTTAACTATTGCATTCAACACTGGCGACACCGACGCTAAGTCAAAGACCACCTTCACTGGTGTACCTTCAATCGATCTGACCACTGAGGTTCTCGATGAGGTTACCTACGGTGTAAGCTTAGGCTTAGGTGCTCAGAACGGTGCATTTGGTACCTCATTCGGTATCAACTACACTGGCTCTTCAAACACTGATTCATTCGGCGTTAACGCACAGGCTCGTTACATGTTCTAATTTGAACGTAGCGAACAATTTAAGCTAAAGATCGCGCCAGAAAGGCTATACCTTTAGGCAGGCGCGGTCTTATTAAGCGATCATGGCTGATGTCAGGGATAGGACGTCGGCTGTGGTTGCTTTTTCATATTGTGTGATGCCAACGAAATAGTCTCATGGGTTTAAAGACCTTGTTATCAATGACGTTCTGAATCGTGTAGCAGTAAGATGGCTGATATTTAGTTGGTACTTGTTTATGAAGATAGAGTTAGTTGAGAGCAGTCTGACAAGTACATGAGGTATGTATAAGTGTTCATGACGTATGTTTATATGCTCTGATATCAAGATTCTTTTTAATACTGCACAGAAAGTATTAACTGCGAATAGTGATGTCTTATAAGTAGAAACAAGGTATATTAGCTCAGTATACTTGTTTTATTGTTATTAAGTATACAAAGTATACTAGGGGGGGGGGGGGGCTAAAAATTTTTGATTCAAAAGATTCTACAAAGCTCAGAATCTAAAGCACTTCATATGCACCATGGATAAAGACTTATTCCGTGAGCACATCAAATACTCACGCTATTTTAAGCGCATCATCTTAAAGCAAATACGATTCATAACCTCTTTATTTTCTAAGATGTCTATGAATTAGTGTCAGTACTATCAGTACTCTCAAATCTCCTAAATGCTAATTAGAGTCGCTATAAAGCCAGCGTTAAGCTAACTATAGCAGGCTGCATTGTAGGATTACTTATGATGCCTTGAATGTACTTAAATTTGCGCATGCTTATATAGTCATATACCTTGCTGCATTAGTCAGTGATAAGTATAAGAGCATATCTCAAAGCGATTTTGCCAGCACATTAATCAACAAACATAATCGAAAAATCTTGCATGCAAAGCTGGTAAATTCTTTCTAATCGCAACAAACAATCGGTTTATATTTCTTTTTCAGATAATGAAGCAAACCAATAACGCCATTAAGTTCTTAATGGCTCAATACCGCGCTATTTTCAAGAACGCCAACATCGCCATGGTTGCCGCAATGGCCGCAGCCGCTTTAGCTGCAGGTTCAGCTAATGCTACCCAGACTGTAGATGGTAAGTGGGATGTGTCTGATTTCTCTAATGCACACGATAACGCAGATATTAAGGCGGAGACTATTAACAAAGACTCTGCATTAAATGTAGATGATATTACTGCTGTAAACGCTACCTTTACTTATGCAGGTAACAATGAAGCAACTAAAATTGAAGGTGCGAAGGTAAATATTACAGGTGCAGCCCATAAGCATATTGCTGTAGCAAACCTTGCCTTAACTAATAATGCACAGCTCACAATCACTAATACAGAGAAGGCTAATACCTCTATCTTTGGTTATGCAAGTGATAAAGCTGCTGCAGGTGATGGCAATGTAGGTACCCTTACCGTAAACTCTTCAAAGATTAATGCTACAGGTGCTGGCTTTGCCTTTAACTATGTTGATATTAGCAATGGCTCAGAAATTACCTTAGGCGGCGTTACCCCAGGTAATGTTGCTGATAACGTACCTGCTTGGGTTGTGTACGCAAACATCGGTGCAAGTGATAATGCTAAAGACACTGCTGGTCAAGATGGCATCTTAAAAGTAACTGACTCCACAGTAAATCTTAAAGATCAGTCAAATATCGTTGCCGATAACAAGGTTGCATTAGATGGTGCTACCATTAACTTCACAGGTAAGTTCCTAGAGAAAGAAAAGCACGCAACATCATTCATTCGTGGTGCAGTTGATGGTACTGGTACAGTTGCTTTAACTAAAGGCACTAAGCTTGATGCATCTGCTGGCCATGGCGCAATTTTCTCAGACAAAATCGACATTCAGAGCGCAAGTGCGAATATTGGTGATGGCAACACATTAACTTTAGATGGTGATTGGGCTAAAAAAGATAAAGATAATGTGTCTAACCATAACAAGAGCACAATCACTATCAAGGACTTCACTACTAATGGTACAGGTAGTCTTATTCTTGGTAATGAAGCCTCTGGTGCTACTGTAACCATCTCTGGCTCTACTACAATCAACTCTAAACTCGTAAGCCATGCTGCTGTAGAAGTTTCAGGTGCTGCTGCAACTTTAGAGGTTAGTTCAGACAAGATTGCTAATGATAATGGGCTGTTTGCTAGCGCATCAGGAACTTTAACATTATCAAATGGCGGTACTTTAAAGATTAATGATGCAACTAATACCGCTAAACCATTCGATATTGCAGGACTTACCTTTGCAGATGGTACTGCAGCTCAAAACTCAGTACTTATAAAAACTAATGGCTCTATTGTCGGCGATAATTTAGCCATGACTGAAAAGAAAGACCACGCTGCAGGTTTAACCGTTAAGGCAAAGAATCTTACCTTAGGTAAGGCTGATGCTACTTTAGCTGACAAGTTAGGTGTCAAGGCATTAGAGGCTGAGAATGTAACTTTCATCAACAAGGATGCTGACTTCAACCTCCTTGAGGACTTAACTCTTTCAACTGCAGGCACTGGCACTATCAATGGTGGTCTGAAGATTGGTAAGACTGGCTCTGGTGCAACTGTAACCATTAGTGGTGGTAGCTATACCTTTGAGTCTGGCAAGAATCTTGAGACTGATGCTACTGGTAAGCTCGTAATTGATAAGGCTTCTAAGTTAGATGCCTCTGGTGTTGGTAACTTGAAGTTAGCTGTTGGTGGTTCAAATGCCGCTACAGTTCAGCTGAAAGGTGGCTCAACCTTAGTTTTAGACCAGACCGACGTCTTTAAGAAAGGCTCAGGCGCTAATGATATTGAGTTAGTGAAGGACTCTAGTGGTTCTAACATTACCAAGGAAGCCATTTCTTCTGACGCAACCTCAGTTCTTGAGTTTAAGCTCTCTGATGCCTTCAAGGACAGCGGTGGCAAGTTCACTATGTCCAAGACTCAAGTTGAGAATGTTAAGAATGCTTTAGCAGATAATGGACTTGATGGTGTAATTTCTTTCGGCAATAACTTCGTTCTGTCAGGTTTATCTGGTAGCGTAGCACTTAATGATGTTATTGAGAACGCTGATGTTTACGACGGTAATGGTGTTAAGGCCGAGAATGGCACAGTTGATAGGGGCGTAGTAGCTGGCAATATCAGTATTGGCGCTAGCGCAGACAAGGCAACTATCTCTACTGGCAAGAACGTCATTCTTTACAATGCAGGCAATTCAGGCTTTGTAAGCAAGGGCGGCAAGGCTGCTGCTGTTGCATTATCAGGAACTGCATCATTAACCTTAGCTGGATCAGGCTCTATTGGCGCTATTGATGGCGGTGCAGCTAATGAAGGCTCTGTAGTAATTGGTCACTCCAAGAAAGAGACTTCAGCTGTTGTAGCTGAGTCTATTGGCGATGATAAGGGTGTTAAGTCTGTAGATTTACAGGGCAAATCAACCCTAACTCTCACTAAGGAAAATGCTCAGTTAAAGACCCAGGTTCTGAACGTAGGCGACAACGCATCTCTCGTTGCTGAGAAGCAGGACATCATTGTTACTTCTTCTGGCACTTCAGGCTCAAGCATTTTAGGCGACGTAACTGCTAAGTCACTTAAGTTTGATGCAGGCAGCAGCGATGTTAAATACGAGATTGCTGGCGATGCAGTTGTTGATGTAGACACTTTAACCATGACTGCAAGCGGCTCTCTGTTTGTAGGTAAGGACGGTACTGGTACTTCTGCAGGCCATCTCGAGGTTGGTACTTTAGCTCTACATGGCGGTAAACTCATCGTTGATCCTGAGTGGAATGCTGATGCTTCTATTGCCCACATTAAGTCTATGGGTGGTAACGGCGGTTCAGGTGATGCTATTCAGCTTGATGGTAAGCTTGGTGTAGGTAAGAACTCTGTTTTAGGCTTCGGTTTTGATAGTGCTCAGGAAGTAAAGGATCTCTTTACCACCTACGGCTACATGACTGCTGACGGCAAGAAGCTCAATAAGGATAAGATCCAAGCGGCTCTTGTTCTGAACAAGCCACTTGAGATTGCAGCTGATCAGGGTGTAATGATTGATCCTTCTAAGACTGGTCAAGCTCTTAAGGATGCAATTGATCCAGCTAACCCACCAGGAACCGCTTTTGAGAACAAGTTTGTACTTGGCACAAACGCTGGCTTAGTCATTACTGACGGTGCTTATAAGATTGATCAGGATGGCAAAAAGACTGGCTCCGCTGTTTCATTCGCTGCAGCAAGCGGTGAAGTTAGTGGTGATGGTAAGGTAGTACTTGCTGGCTACTTCACTGGTGCTGATAAGGACATTACCATCTTCTCAGGTTCTGGTTTAAATGGTTCTGGCACTGTAGACCTGGTTTCCTTAAACGGCTTAATCACTGCAAAGGTGGATTTAAATACTGGTAAGATTCAGGCTGGTTCTTGGACTTTTGACAAGGACAACAAGTTAGATACTTACTACACCTCTGCTTCTAAGCCTGTTTCCGATCTGTTAAAGGACGTAATGTCAGGTACCATTAAGGGCAATACCATTGGCTACAAGTTCTTAGGTAAAGTTGCTAACTCCGACGATAAGTCTGGTGTATTAGCAGATGCTGCAGCTCATGCTGCAACTTATGCTGGTGCACAGCAGGCTGCTGTTGCTTCTGTAACCACCATGGCTGATGCAATGTTTGGTCGTGTTGGTGCTGTAGGCGTTGAGGCTGCCTCAATTGCTGCCACCGGTTCACAGGCTAATGGCGGTGTTTGGTTAACCCCAATGTACAAGTCAATGGATTCCGACGGCTTCAATGCTGAAGGTGCATCCTATGGCTCAGACGTTGACCTCTCTGGTGTAGCATTCGGTGCTGATACTGTTAACGGCAACATGCGTTTTGGTGCTGTATTCAACATTGGTTCTGGTGACGCTGAAGGTAAGGGCAACGGTAACGGCTTAAAGGATGAGTTCGACTACTACGGCTTTGGTATCTACTCAGCCATGGGCTTTGGTAACTTTGCTTTAGTTGGCGACGCTTCCATGACCGTAATCTCTCATGATGTTGAGGGTCACGGTCTCAAGGGTAAGGCTGATACCACTGCTGTAACCATGGGCGTAACCGGTCAGTACTCAATTGCTACCCCAGTTGTTGACGTAACTCCACACTTAGGTGCACGCTTTATCCGCCTCAACACCGACAGCTACGATTTAATCTCTGCTAAAGGTGTAGTGGCTACTACTGACTTTGATGTTCAGAACGTCTTCTCAGTACCTGTAGGCGTAACTCTGTCTAAGGGCTTTGTAGCTGGCGGTTGGACTTTAGCTCCAAGCGCAGACTTAACCGTTGCCTTCAACACTGGCGACACTGAGGCTAAGTCTCAGACCACTTTCACTGGCGTTAAGGGTATCAACCTGAGCACTGAGGTTCTTGATGAAGTTCAGTATGGCGTAAACTTAGGTTTAGGCACTCAGTACGGTGCATTTGGTACCTCCTTCGGTATCAACTACACTGGCTCTTCAAACACCAACAGCTTCGGTGTTAACGCTCAGGCTCGTTACATGTTCTAATCTGAACGTAACGAACAATTTAAGCTAAAGATCGCGCCAGAAAGGCTATACCTTTAGGCAGGCGCGGTCTTATTAAGCGATCATGGCTGATGTCTGGGATAGAGCATCGGCTATGGTCGCTTTTCGTTATGAAAGGAAAGCATATGATCCCAATTGAGCTTCGGTAGGAAGTTATGCATTGTTAGCAAGTGAAAACAAAGCATATGCATCATCTTGTATAGCTAATAGTAAAGATTGAGTTGCTATAGTGCTATAAAAATGCAATTATGTATTAAATAGTTACGAAATATAAGATATTTACTATATAATACGCATACAAAATATACTAGGGGGGGGGGCATAAAATTTTGATTCAGGAGCCTTATGCAAATGCCGAGTCAATACTGAATTTTGGACAAGCAAAGGACTCGAAAGCCCCTTGCTATGATTGCACACCAGTTACATAGACTGGTCAAGGCATCCTCTCTTATATCAGTAGAAAGACCATAACTCTTTGACTACTGAATTTAATGTATTAGCTGAGAATACATTGTTTGCATGCTTTAACGGGCACTACGCCGTTGCTAGCGTGTAGACTGCCTACAGCTATTGAATGCTTTGATCCCCACTTAAAACTACGCATAGTCTTCAACAAAACGTGCACATCATCTAAACAGTGCTAAACTTGGTATAACAACAAATGTTACTTCAAAGCGATTTGCGCTGCATTCATATCGTGATCTACAAAGCATAAGATCTCCTCTCCTCCACAACATGCAGTCTAGCCTTTAAATCGCAAACAAATTCGGTTTAATTAAACTTACAAAGAATGAAGCAAACCAATAACGCCATTAAGTTCTTAATGGCCCAATACCGTGCTATTTTCAAGAACGCCAACATCGCCATGGTAGCCGCAATGGCCGCCGCCGCTTTAGCTGCAGGTTCAGCTAATGCTGCAGCAGCAGAAATCAATGCTTGGAATAATGATCTTACGGCTGATCCAATTGTTGCTAACGGCACTGATAAGCTTGTAAATATCTCTGGTGGAACAGTAGAAAATACAACAGGTTTTGACCTCACAATTACTGGTGGTGATGGTCATGTAATCAAGGGTGAGAGTGCTCAAGGTCAGTTTACCGTAGCTAATGGTGATAACAATGGCGGCAAAATCACAGTAAATGGCGCAGACGCTGTTCTAACCATTGGCGGTGCAAATAATTCAGGTGCCTCAGTTACCATTAAAGACTTTGCTAACAATGCAGGAAAGGTAGTTGTTGAAGGTGGCAACAGTCATGCTTCTGCATTAGTTGCTACTAATATTACTATTGGAAGTGCAGCATCTGGCGAGGCAAGTCGCGCTGCAGCAGGCGAAGCTCCTGCAGCCTCATCAGCTATTATTGAGATCGGTGCAAGCGGCTCTATTGGTGATGCTAGTGCAACTGAGTCTTTTAATATTAACAACGGCGGCAAGCTTCTGTTCACTAAGGCCGCAACAGCTACAGATTCTAAGGCAGCATCTAAGAACGGTATCACTGTTGATGGTGGTACTATAGCTGTAGAGAACAGCGGAAATGGCCTGGTCGATGGCAATGTAAAGGTAAAGGCTGGCTCAATCGAGATCGGCGGTACTGATAAAAATACATCTTTAAAGGTCAGCGGTGCTGTTACTTTTGAAGGTGGTACTTTAAATATTGCAAAGAGCGGTACTCTTACTCTTGCCAAGGCCGATAGTACCCCAACATTAGATTTAAGCAAGGCTACCGTAACTAATGCCGGTACAATTGATTTAGGTGCCATTAAAAACGAAACTACTGCCAAACTTACTATGACTACTGCACAGTATGATGCTGTGTTTGCAGGTAAAGTAACTGGCTCAGGTGATAATGCTAATACACACCTTGAAGTAAATGTTGATGGTACTGGTGAACTCAACCTCGATACTGTTGTCGTTAAAGCCTCAGGTGCTATTGATGCTAACAAGCTAGGCTTAACTGGCACTAATGGTGGCATCATTTTCAATGCGAAAAATGCAGATGTTAAATTTACCGGTGCAGCAATTAAAGCCGAGAAAGCAGTCTTTACCTTTGGCTCATTAACTGCTGGTGGGTCAGGTGCTCTTGAGGTTTCAGGCTCAACAGTTAATATCAACAAGGGCCTGACAATTACTGGCGCAACAGCCTCTCAGAAGGGCTCTCTTAAAGTTCTTGGCGGCGGTACCTTCGGTTTACTCGGTGCAGGTACTTCTACTTTAAATGCCAATGTTCAAGTTGGCCAAACTGCAACTACTCCAAGCAGTGGTACATTATCTATCGCTAAGGGTGCTTGGACTGTTGGCTCATTAGATGTACAGTCAGGTAGCGTTGCTGTAACTGAAAACGGTTCCCTAGCAATTACTGGCGACTTAACTACTACTGCAAGCGGTACAATTACAGCTACTAATGGTACTGTTGATGCTTCACGAGTCGGCAACTCTAAGATTGCTGAAAGTGGTGTAAAGCTTCAGGGTGGTAAGTTAATTATCGATAAGAGCGACATGTTTAGCGCTCTCACATCTTCAAATGTTACATGGGCTAATGGTGACTCTACATTCAAGGCAACGTCTCTGTCAGGCGATGGTGCTTCTGTTCTTCAGATTGAGAACATTGGTGAAGTAAACGCAGACTCTTTAGCAAAATTGAAGCAGAGCTTAACTAATTTTAAGGGTCTTCTTCAGGTAGGCGAGCTTAGTGGCATTGAGTCTGAAACAGATGTAAAGAAGTGGTCTGATACCGGCGTTAAAGATAAGGCAGCTATCAATGGTCTCATGACTAAGGCTACCATTGAGGGTGACACCATTGATGCAACCGCTTCTGTTGGTAATATCAAGCTTTCATCTGCAGACAAGCTAACTGTTTCTGCAGCAAGTGGTTCATTAGTTTTAAACAAGGCTGACGCAAACTTAACAGGTGATAAGGCTCAGTTTGTTTTTACTAGCAGTGGTGATTTAGCAGGCGCGGCAGTAAATGGTGATGGTGCTAAGCTTATTTTAGCTTCAACTGGCGAGATCGGCAGCATTACTACGGACGCTGACAACCATGGTTCTTTAGAAATTGGCCACCTTAACGGTGTTGGAAATGTAACTGTTAAGGGTGGTGTTGGCGAGACCGGAAGTGGTAAAGAGCTTAAGAGCGTTTCTGTATTAGCAGGCTCTTCAATCAAGGTTAAGTCAGGTGATATTTTTGCCAAGTCTATTGATGGCAAGGCTAACTCTGTCATCAAGGTAGATGGCAAGATTGCTACTGATGTGCTCGAGTTTAACGGTAAGACTCTTGAGGCAAACACCTTAAGTCTTGTTTCAGGAACTAGTTCTGATGCAAAGAATAACCTTATTGCTGGCGGTGCTGATGTAACTCTTACTGAGCTTGCTGTTGGTGAGTACAGCCACCTCCAAATCGGTACTGCCGGTGATGGTACTCAAAAAGACCTTGGTTCTTCAGCACAGGTTTATGCTGGCACTTATAAGATGGCAGCTAACTCCTCTATCTTTGTAGATCCAAACTACGGCACTGGTGCCTCATTATTCTCAACAGACAATATTACTGATTCAGCTGGTACTGCAGAAACTGTTGCCGGTAAGGTTGCTGTAGGTAGAAACTCTGCATTTGGTGTTGGCTTTGCGTCACAAGAAGAGTTTGAGAAAGTAATTTCTCCTTACCTTGTAAACAACGGTGGTTTCTCTGGTGAGAATGGTAGTGTAAAGAATGCTTTAGTACTCAATAAGGCTATTTCAATCACTGCAACTACTGGCGGTATCTCTGTTGATGAGTCTTTAACAAAAGATAACTACCAGAATAAAGTTAGCGGTAATTCCTTACATATTGGTGCAGGTTCAGCGTTAATTATCACCGAGGAAGCCTTAAAGAACGGTGCAGCTGTTAAATTCAATGCGGCAGCCTCAGTTACTGCAAGTGGAACTGACGAAAACCCATCTAAGATTATCTTAGATGCAGATATCACTAAGAACGATACCGGTAAAGTAATTTTTGGAACAACCACAGGTACAGTTACTGTAAATCCGAAACTTAAGGGTGAGGCAGCTGGCGGCTTACTTAATGTTGAATTTACAGATGGCAAGTTAGTCCTTTCCCAAAATGATACTCGTGTAAACGAGATGCGTAAGGATGTGTCTGCCCCTGTAGGTCAGCTTATCGTTGATTACGTTGACGGTGCATTTGCAGATGCAAATGGTCTTGGTGCTGAATTTGTAGGCAAGATGGTACGTAAGAAGGGGTACAAGGCATTAGATGCTGCTTCTCACGCTGCAACTTATGCTGGTGCTCAGCAGGCTGCTGTAGTATCTGTAACCACCATGGCTGACGCTATGTCTGGCCGTGTAGGCTCAGTTGGTGTTGAGGCTGCTTCTATCGCTGCTACCGGTTCACAGGCTAACGGCGGTGTTTGGTTAACCCCAATGTACAAGTCAATGGACTCTGACGGCTTCAATGCTGAAGGTGTTTCCTATGGCTCAGACGTTGATGCTGCAGGCGTAGCATTCGGTGCTGATACTGTAAACGGCAACATGCGTTTTGGTGCAGTATTCAACATCGGTTCTGGTGATGCAGAGGGCAAGGGTCAGGGTAATGGTCTGAAGGACGAGTTTGATTACTACGGCTTTGGTATCTACTCTGCTATGGGCTTTGGTAACTTAGCTTTAGTTGGCGATGCTTCCATGACCGTAGTATCCCATGAGGTTCAGGGCTTAGGCTTACGTGGAGAGGCAGACACCACTGCTGTAACCATGGGCTTAACTGGTCAGTACACTGTATCCACTCCAATGGTTGATGCGATGAGTGTCAATATAAATCGCGATATAAAAGTTCTGTCTGCCGGACAAAAAACAATGAATTTTGAAACATGAGAGTCTTCCTCTCATGCCGGCAGTAAATTTAAGTTTGCGTTTAAGCAGTCGTCTGATCTCTGTGAGCGATCAGGTATGTTCAGTGACTAATAGTGTTAATGACATGCACCTAAATGATGCGTTACGGGTATTGCAATGATATTCAAATTACTTACTTAGGTAATTGCTCCTTTTTGATGCAACTAGATCAGCATGCGTAATCAAAAACAGATCTATTAAGGTTAAAAAGCTTTTGTATCGTGTCGATGGCTGAGCCATTAGCTCAAGTTTAGTAAAAAGAACAGTGTAAGAGGCTTGTCTAACACTTATTGACGCTTGTATTGATTCAAATCCCCCTCAACATTCCCGCACTGCCTGTAGGGAATGCCATACCAGAGAGGTAAAAATCCAGATAAGCTGGCTCGCGTCGAGGCCAATCTCTGTGCACTGGATTCACAGCTTTCTAAGTCACTGTGTGGAGTATCATCCACAAACACAATGTGCTAACAGCTTATAAGAGCAAACGCGACTCCTATAATGGTGCAAAGTCTGAATTCTTATCAGATGGCTTATGTGTAGCCATAACTAATGAACCGTTTTTGAGCATCAAACTCGCCCATCGGGAAAGGAATCCTGATGCCGGAACCTCTTCAATGCCATTGATGACTCTTACACCCAGGTCAGGGTTTAAGAACTGCGCACCTACACGCTCATACTTTCGCATCTTTTTGCCAATGTACCTATTTTTATGAGCGATAAAGTGTGCTTCTTGGGCTTTTTTCAACGTATTCAGGAACTCGTTTTCCTTATCGATGCCTTCATGTCTAATGCCTGGTGTCACATATCCAATTGAAGAGTGCGGTCTTTCATAGTTGTAGCTGTGAACAATCTTGGCTAAAACTTTGTTGCACTCATCTACTGTAATTACATGACGAACATTGCATCCATAAGCATGCTTTAGTGTTCTGAATAATGACTCAATAAACGGGTTGTCGTTACTAATGTGTGGTCTGCTTAGAGACAGTTGGATGCCGTACTCTGCAAAGAGTTTTATTAAAGGCAATGAGCGCATAGCAGGTCCATTATCTGAGTGAACGACAAGCTTGTGTGCCTTGGTTATGCCGTTCTCTTCCAAGATACGTTTGAAGAACTTAACAGCATTTTCAGCAGTCTGTGAATCGAAGAACTCTGAACCTACAATCTTTCTGCTATAGAGATCCTCAACAAGGAAGAGGTAAACCTTCTTACCATTTTGGTTCTTTAGATAAGAGATATCCCACATGTACACTTGGTTTGGGCGATCCGCACGACAGGAACGCCTACGAACAACAATCTTGCCATCAGGATTAACCATACCACCACTTCTTTTATGTGATTTTTTAAAAGTGCGTCCAATTTCTTTAGCTATTCTTTGATATGTTCGTACAGATGCTAGATGTACACCGGAATTAAAAGTGCTCCATATCTGAATATGACGAGGTGACAAATGCGCCATTTGTGGATCCCGCAGCTGTGCAATGATCTTCTCGCGAACGTCCTGGGGTATAGCCATTTTAGTCTGAGGATTTGTGACAACTTGTTCTCTTTTAGTTCTATGAGGCTTAGTTCTCTTATCTACAAGCTCTGGCTCATCTTTCCAAATATAGTATGTAGAGTCACTTATGCCTACAAGATTAGTGGCCTTCTTAACGCATAGTCCTTGATCTACGGCATCTTTAATCATAGAAACAACACGTTTGCGAGCCTCAGGTGACACTGTATGTGCAGTTAGTCTTCCTTGCTGAGACTCGCAATAGCTTTTTTTAACAAATCAACCGATATGACCAAGTCTTTGTTTTCTTTTTCATATTTAGCGGTTAATTTTTGAACGGTTTCTTTGTGTAACCGATCTTGTTTCTCTAACTCGGCCTCATAACGGTCTCTAGCTCTAAGTGTAGCCTTAGTGCAGAACTCAAGGTTATTTTGAGACCAAGCTTGAAATTTCTTGATTTCGTCAATCTTAATAGCTTTATCTGCCAATAACTCGCGCACATAAGCATGATCAAAACCAAGCTCCTCGCATAAGATAGTGACCTTTAGCGCATCAGCTAATGAGGTCAGACTGCACGGAATTGGTGCATCTGCGGGGATCTCATTGGTGTACATCAAGTTGCGAATCTGATAAATGGTGTTGATGTGAACCCCAGTGGCCCTTGAGATAGAGGCAACTGTGTCTCCATTGCGAAGAAGCTCTTCAATTTGAGACCTAGTGGCTGGATTCAACTTTTTCATAACAAGTACATCTCAAAACTGGCAGACAAAACTATACATATATCTTACCATGTGCCTATCGATTTACATTCTGGCACGTACTGTTAAAGCAAAAATGTGAACTAAAGCATCTTTGCCGTTTCGCCATACAATTTAAGCTAAAGAACGCGTCAGAAAGGCTATATCTTTAGGTGGGCGCGGTCTTATAAAGCGATCATGGCTGATGTCAGGGATAGGACGTCGGCTGTGGTCGCTTTTTTATATTTGGTATCTGATGAATTTGACTCGGGTTCCAATTAGGGGCCTAAGACTAGGCTAGATCGCTATATTGACAGCAAGTCCAATCCTGTCAGTTTAGCCTCTTTGAAGTTTCGCATCATCAGTGCGTCATATCTAAAAATCTGTACATTGGTCACATTACTAGATACATAAAGTATGTACAATTATTAGATAGTTAGAAAAAATTGTCTTTATGTAGCCGCTTGAGTACATAACATAGTAGTAGCTAGATGAGCCACAGCTCATCTGGCGATGCCAACCTAGGTGCTTGAGCACTTGAGTGTTTAGACAATCTTTCACAGCAAGAACCACATAGCTTGCTACATCATGTCACGATGCAATGTAGTTTTGTTGCAAGTGACAATCTCTGACCTTTCATTAGCGTAGTCTAAAGAGCTTGCAACATTGGCTGCAAGTCATAAAGAGCGCATTGAAAGTATCTAAACTCTTAGTGAAAGGAACATTTAAGATGGGATATTCAAGGGTAACACGTATTACCGAAAGTGAACGCAAATTATTAGAGAGCGAGTATGCTGACGAGAAATTAGAGAGTCGCGTTATCGACTCTGATATGGCTGATGTCTATCAATCCTTAGATGGAAATGGTCAGCAACCTGTATATTTAAGCGATGGTGTCTGGTTGTACCCTGATGGCTCTGTTAGACATGACAGATAACTCAAGGTTCATGACCATGATCTAATTGCGCAATAGCGTAGTCTAGCAACAGGTGTTAGCCTTTTAGCTTGCCGAGCTACGTCTCATATCCATAAACATTAGCCTCAATACAGTCGCTACGTGCCACTATTTCATTTAAGTGCCAAAGCTGGCTGTACTGAGGCTGCATTGTAAATACAAGCAGTCTGACTAATCGGGAAGCCGTAACTCGCCCGCCATCATCATCAGGCAGAACGCAAGGATAAAATCAACTACAGTGTCGGTTGATATGTCCTGCTATCACCATGAAGCATTAGCCATAGCGGTCGCACAGATAGCCTTGTTGTTACCTGCCCAAGCCCTGTTACAGTAGACTTACATCTCTTTATCTTTCTACTGTGAATGCAGAGATGGACTACATGAAAACCCTTTAGTAGCTACGAATTAAAAGCCAATGATGCAGTAGAGGCATTAGACCAAGATACCATGCTTAGCATGGATAGTTTTGCAAGGCATCAACTTAGACTCTTTGCCACATGCTACCGATAAGACTTTAAGCGGCTAATCACTTCTGTCACATAGTTAGACGTATGCTCATCGGTACAGCAGCTCTTATGCTGAATTCAGTCCTATCCTTTGAACGCATTGAACGCGACTATCTAATAGCAAGGCTATATGAGGCTGTACACTAATACCATACATGCTCATTAAGCAATGAGATTTGTGGTGGTGCTTCTATAGATGGCTTTTAAAGGCATACTCAAACGTATCGTATTTACAGCAGCTATGCTAATACGCAATGCTCTCATATGCGTCGCGATCTTGGGTAAAGAATAGCTCTTAAGTCGCGATACAATGAGGGCATGCCATGTACTTGGTACATAAAGACATATGCTTAAATTCATTATCAAGTATAAAAACTATACTAGGGGGGGGGGGGTCATAAAATTTTGATGCAGGGGACTTATGTATATGCCTAGCAAATACTGAATTTAGGGCAAGCATAGGACTCGAAAGCCCCTTGCTGTGATGGCACACCAGTTACATAGACTGGTCAAGGCATCCTTCCTTATATCAGTAGAAAGATCATAACTCTTTAACTTAACTACTGAATCTAATGTATTAGCTGAGAATACATTGTTTGCATGCTCTATTGGGTTACCAAACCGTTACTAGCGTGTAGACATGCCTACAGCTATCGAATGCTTTGATCCCCACTTAAAACTACGCATAGTCTTCAACTAACGCGCACATCATCTAAATAGTGTTAAACTTGGCATAACAACAAACTTATCTTCAAAGCGATTTGCGCTGCATTCATATCGTGATCTACAAAGCATAAGATCTCCTCTCCTCCACAACATGCAGTCTAGCCTTTAAATCGCAAACACATTCGGTTTTATTAAGCTTACAAAGAATGAAGCAAACCAACAACGCCATTAAGTTCTTAATGGCTCAATACCGCGCTATTTTCAAGAACGCCAACATCGCCATGGTAGCTGCCATGGCCGCCGCCGCTTTAGCAGCAGGCCAGGCTCAGGCTGCAACTCCAATTACTAAATGGGGCGATTTAAATACTACATTAACTCAAGTTAATGCAGAGAATCAGCTTGAAATTACAGCTGCCGATGATCCTGCTGCAAATAACAACGCATTCAATATTGAAGTAACAGCTGGTAAACATACTATTGTTGGCACTAAGGCAGGCGGTGTAGTAAATTACACTGCTAAGAGCGGAACCATCTCCCTTAACGGTCAAGGTGTTACTTTAGGTATTGGTGACCCATCTGGTACTAACAAAGGTGCTGCGGTAACTTTAAAAGAGTTAAATGTTTATAACGGCACTGCCACTATTGGTGATGCCGCCCAGCGATCTTCTTTAACTGCTACTAAGCTTTACATCGGTAATAAGCCAGCAGCTCCGGGGATTCCTGCTCCAACAGCAGCTGCAACAGGCAAGGTTGTAGTTGGTAAGAGTGGTGCTATTACTATTCAAGGTGATACATCATCATTTGAGATTGCAAATGGTGGTGAGTTAAACTTTGCTGATAGTGTGACTGCTGATGATAAGGTTTCATCAAAGAATGGCATTAAGCTCAATGGCGGCACTATTTCAGTAACAGCACCAACAGGTGCCACTGTCGCTGTAATTGAAGGTGGAATTACCTCAACTAATGGCACAATTAGTTTAGCAGGCGCAAAAAACCAAAATTCTTCATTAACTGTGTCTGGTGATGTAACCTTTGACGGTGATAGTGGTGCATTATCAGTTGGTCAGAGCGGTTCTTTAATCGTTGATGCTGGTCAGCTTAAGCTTGGTAATGCAACAGTAACCAACAATGGCACCATTGAGATTAAGAATTTCAAAGATGACACTAAAGGTGACACTGCTGAAAAGTCAGTATTAGACATCTCAAAGGCTCAATATGATGCAATCTTTGCAGGTAAGCTCGAATTATCAGGCTCAGCTGCAGGACAGAAATTCTACCTCAATGTAACTGATGGTGAGGTAGACCTAAATAAGATTCTAACCACAGCTGGAGCTATTAGTGGCGATAAATTAGCTCTAGCTAATTCAGAAAAGTTTAACTTCAGTGCAAAAGCAGCTACCTTTAATCAGGCAGCAATTACTGTTGCAGCTGAGAAGAAGCTTACATTTGACAAGCTTACTGCTGGTACCGCTGGCGCTTTTAAGATTACTGGCTCTGATATCACAATCAAGAAAAATCTGACAGTTACTAAGGCCACCACTGCGGATCTTACTATTGATGGTAACGGAACATTAAATCTTGATGGCGTTGGTGCAGACAACGTAATTAGCGCCTCAAAAATTACATTAGGTCAAACTGGCACTTCTTCAGGTTCTTTAGTTGTTAAAGCTGGTGATTGGTCAATTGGCTCTGTAGCTGTAACTAACAGTGGTGCGTTCCAGCTTAAGGGCGGTTCAGTAACTCTTAATGAGGATGCAAGTTTAAGTATTGCTGATGATTCTGTAACTATTGACAATGCTAAGCTTGACGCATCAAAAGCTGGCGTGATTGACTTAGGTGTTGCATCTGCTATCAGCCTCAGCAATGGCGCAAAGCTGATTCTTGATTCAGCTGACGTATATGAAGTAAGTAAGGCAGGTGATGTCACTTTAACAAGTGGCGATGGAACTGCTGCTTCTAAATTTGTAAAGGATGCAGTAAAGGCTGCTGATGGCAATACTTACTTACAGCTTAATTCTAAGGACAAAGTTGATGCAGCTTTAGCTAAGAAAATTAGAGATAAAATTTCTACATCTTTCTCTGGCTTCTTAGATTTTGGCGATAAGCTCGAGGCATTACCTGAAAGTCAGGTTGACTACGGTTCTAAGGACTTTACTGCAGGCGTTAACGGCTTATATGGCAATACACAGATTGTCATGAAAGATGATAACAAGGTAAAGGATAGCTTATCTGCCGCTAACCTGAAGCTTTCTGGCTCTGGTTCAGATGTTGTAGCTGACGTAGCTGCTGACAAGACCTTAGTATTAACCAATGCTGGCACTACGCATGGTAAGAATATGTTTATTCAGGATGCTAGTGGTGCCGTAGCAGGCGTTCAGCTGGCAGCTGACTCTGCATTAGCTCTGAATGGCGATGGTGCTATTGGCTCTATTAAGGCTGCAGCTCCTAAGAACGGTTCTGTAACTATTGGTGGCGACGTCAATGGCAACGGCACTGTAACTGTTAAGGGTGCAATCGGCGATTCAACTAATGGCATTGAGTCTTTAACAGTAAACAAGGGCTCACACCTTGTCGTTGAAGGCATCGAGGGTGCAACAGACGCAGAAGATGTTAAGAACGTCTATACCGAGACTCTTACCCTCAATGCTGGTTCTTCCTTAAAGGCTGTTGGCCAAGACGTAACCGTAACCGGTACAGGCACTGCTAAGCTAGATGGTAACTTAACTGCTGGTAAGCTGGTATTCTCTGCTGCAAATGCATCTGCCTCAATTGCAAATGGTGCACTCGTAGATGTTGGTGAGTTCTCTGTAAGTGGTACTGGCACAGTAAGCATTGGTACCCCAGGCGTAGATGAGAACAACAAGGGCACTTCAGGCACCTTAGATGCTGACAAGTTAACCTTAGGCGGCGCTACCTTATTTGTTGACCCAGCTCTTGGTGATAAGGCAGCAATTGCAGCTGTTGAAAAGCTGTCAGATAAGGATGCCAATGGCGATGCTCAGGTACTTGATGGCAAGATCATTGTAGGCATGAACTCAGCAGTTGGTGTTGGCTTTGCTGGTGATGACAAGCGCGGCCAGGTAGAGCAGTATCTCATTGATGCAGAATTAATGGATCCTGCCTCTAAGAGCTTTAAGAAGGATGCTGGTGGCGTTAAGAGTATTAAGGCTGCTTTAATCCTCAAGACTCCAATTAAGGTTGCTGCTGATAAGGGTGTATTAGTTAGCTCTGAGGCAAGCTCTTCATCAACAGTACCCAACAACTCATTTACTCTTGGTAAAGACGGCAGCTTAATCATCAATGACTCAGTCTATGGCTTAGACGGAAACGGTGCAAAGAGCGGTTCTGCAGTAGCTTTTGATACAATGGGTACTGTTACAGTCGATTCCAGCAGCAAGATCATTCTTACTGGTGACTTCGACGGCGCTGATGATGGCATTAAGATCTTTGACAATGTAAACGCTATTGCTTCTGGCACAGTAGTTACTTCTGCAAACGGCATCTTATTTGGTGATCTCGATGCTAACGGTACGATTATTAATCTGCAGGCTGATGACACTAAGTTAAAGGGTGCATTTGCTACTATCTCTGAGCCAGTACGTGAGTTATTAAAGGAGCGTATTGTCAACAGTCGCAATACTTTTGATAAGAGCCAGTTAGGTGCTCAATTCTTAGGTAAGGTTGCTAACGACATCCTGGATACCACTGGTATCGCTGCTGATGCTGCAGCTCACGCTGCAACCTATGCTGGTGCTCAGCAGGCTGCTGTAGTATCTGTAACTACCATGGCTGACGCAATGTTCGGTCGTGTTGGTGCTGTAGGCGTTGAGGCTGCCTCCATTGCTGCTACTGGCTCACAGGCTAATGGCGGTGTATGGTTAACCCCAATGTACAAGTCCATGGACTCCGACGGCTTTAACGCTCAGGGTGCTTCCTATGGCTCAGACGTTGACGCTGCTGGCGTAGCATTCGGTGCTGATACTGTTAACGGCAACATGCGTTTCGGTGCAGTATTTAACATCGGTTCTGGTGATGCCGAGGGTAAGGGCAATGGTAACGGCTTAAAGGATGAGTTCGATTACTACGGCTTTGGTATCTACTCAGCAATGGGCTTTGGTAACTTTGCTTTAGTTGGTGATGCTTCCATGACCGTTGTTTCTCACGATGTTGAGGGCTTTGGTTTACGTGGTAAGGCTGACACCACTGCAGTAACCATGGGTATTACTGGTCAGTACTCAATCGCTACCCCTGTAGTTGATGTAACTCCACACTTAGGCGCACGCTTTATTCGCCTGAACACCGATAGCTACGATTTAATCTCTGCTGACGGCTTACTGGCTACTACTGACTTTGACGTACAGAACGTCTTCTCAGTACCTTTAGGCGTAACCTTATCTAAGGCATTTGTTGCAGGCGGCTGGTCATTAGCTCCTAGCGCTGACCTCACCTTAACCTTCAACTCAGGTGACACCGAGGCTAAGTCCACCACTACCTTTACTGGTGCTCATGCTATCGGCCTGAACACTGAGGTTCTTGACGAAGTTCAGTACGGCTTAACCGTTGGCTTAGGTGCTCAGTACGGTGCATTTGGTACTTCATTCGGTATCAACTACACTGGTTCTGAGAACACTGATTCTTTCGGTGTAAACGCACAGTGCCGTTACATGTTCTAATCTAGCCTTTATGGCTTTGGTTTGAACAAACCATAACTTGTCTCGAGATCGCGCACCAAGCTAAAATCCTCCGGATTAGCGCGATCTCTTTAAGCGATCATTGCTGTTGTCGGGGATAGGGCATCAGCTCTGGTCGCTTTTTTCGTTTTATGGGCACATACACGAGCCAAGTACTTGGTCGATTTTACGGGGGTTAAATTTAAAAGCTAGCATACATATTATAAACCGCATGTTTATCGAATTTTAAGGAAACATGCAATTGCTAGGATTTAACAAAACCACACTGATTCTTAAGAAGGTAAGTCTGTTGGGGGATGCACTATGATTATTCCAACAGGTTGTCTTATCCACGTTGTAAACAAGCCAGTGTCAGCTCGTTATGGTAT
>NZ_AXWV01000062.1 GCF_000482845.1 Anaerobiospirillum succiniciproducens DSM 6400 | reverse complement strand
TTTCCCCCGAAGGGAGTATGCGGTATTAGCAGTCGTTTCCAACTGTTGTCCCCCACTACCAGGCAGATTCCCAAGCCTTACTCACCCGTCCGCCACTCGTCAGCCAAAGAGCAAGCTCTCTGCTGTTACCGTTCGACTTGCATGTATTAGGCCTGCCGCCAGCGTTCAATCTGAGCCATGATCAAACTCTTCACTTTAATGATTCGTTTGAAGTTGTAGCTTTAAACTAAGCTACTAAGTATGTTGGCTAAACTCAAAGTCCTTAACTAAGAACTCACACAGATTGTCTGTACCTAAATTTTTAAAGAACTACAAAGCGCTTGGCTTTGTTTACCGAATCGCTTAGTGCGTTTCAGCGAGGACGTATTTTAATGATTTCAAACACCACGTCAACACTTTTTTAAAACTTTTTTAAGCGCGGACTTATAAGTCTACACGAACACCCCTATAAATCCCGCATATATATCGCATTTTGTGACCAAAATCACATCAAAGATTTTTTTAACAAAGCTAAAAACTGATGGCTCCATTAACTATTTTTGCATGGTAATTGCGCCATAAAATACAAAAAACGCTGTTCAATCTATTTGCTTGATAGTGTAGATAAGCAGATCTTAGTGATTTCACATGCCGTAGACCATGCTCTTAATGTTGTTAAACATGTTTGGACCATACTAGCTTTATCATATGCGCATTTATGTATTTGCCCTGAGTTAACCATCAACTCAACTAAGCAACTTTATATTGGCACAACACTAAGATTTCATAGAGTCTTATTTTGCTTAGACTCTCTTTAGTACAGATCTCTTAGTCTGGATTGTGTGTGTTTGGCAGGCAACTGAAATAAGCATTTGACCTAAAGCCTTTCCGAGCATAATTGGAACTGCATTACCAATTTGCTTGTACTGAGATGAGACAGTTTCTGCAAAACTCCAACTATCAGGAAATCCTTGTACACGTGCATACTCTTTTACAGACAATGGTCTAGTAAATTTTGGATGACATAGCATTGTGCTTTTTTGAACAGGTGATGTTACAACCGTTGGACATGGTTGACTGTAAGACAGTCTCCTATAGAACCCAACCTTTCCGCCCCCTGATGCATAGGCACCACCCATAGCCTCAGATTGCATGTTCTCAGGTAAAGACCGCCAATTTCCGCCCTCAGGCACTAGATCAAGAAATGCAGCTCGACTAGCACTAAAAGTTGCGCAAGCTCCGGGATTAGATTCGAGATCTTTGATTGCATCTGACAACGTATGCCATCGATATTCTAGACATTGATGCTGCTGAAAATGTGTAGGCACAGGAAGAAAGATATCCTCATTGTCTCGAGATCCAACTATAACGAGTCTTTCTCTAAATTGAGGGGCTCCGTAGTTAACTGAGTCCAATACTCCATAAATAGTCTTATATCCAAGACTGGCAAACTCTTCTAGTACAACATCAAGCACTGTTGTTGCATTAGGCAATGGTTGACTTAGCTTTGCAGATACAATACCCCTAACGTTTTCCATAAGAAAAAAGCGAGGATGTATCCCCTCAATCATTCGAACAAAGTCTTTAAACAAAGAACCTCTAGGATCCTCAATACCTAGTCTTTTACCTGCCGTAGAAAATGGCTGACAAGGCGGTCCGCCGCATACTAAAAAGGCCTCACCTCTTTGAAGCCCTGCTGAGCTAAGCATTTGCTTAGCCGTAATACCGCGAATGTCTCCCTCAACTATATGCTTATTGTTCAGTCTTGCAGTTTCAGCACAATCATGCTCGAAATCTTGACCAACAACAACATGAAGACCAGCCTGTTCAAGACCAAGATCAAGTCCCATTGCACCTGAAAATAAAGAAATTACTGAGTAGTTCATTGATAATGAGAGCTTCCTTACTAAAGGCAAGGAACATAAGGTATGAAAAATCCTTAAGCCATATTTAAATACTAGTAGCTGTTCTAAAACAGGTTACTAATATAAATTTTACGCCCAAAAACTCAACTAGTTCATCTTTTGTGAACAAAAAGATTCGCTCTCATATATCTGCGCTTTATCCTGCTCAACCCCCTCTACCGCAACAGATTAGACCCACATTTATACTCATTAGCGCCGCTTAAGCTAATCGACATCATGCTCTTATTATTTCAAAATTGTTACCTGCTATGTTTTAGCTAGGAATTGAGGCGCATAATAGAGTCTTGCCGACTCTTGGAGACATTTTTATGATTAAGCCGATTTTAGGTATATGTGCAGCCCTGCTTCTTTCTTCTAACTGCATGGCATCTCAAAGCAGTGACTACAATGTAGTTTCAGCTGAAACTATTGAGCAAAATACTACTAGCTCAGCAAACAATACCTCTACAGCAGCAGTTAAAGCTGCTATCGATCTTAGTACCCCTGTCGACTACGAACGCTGTCACCATACTCAAGATCTGGCTAAATTCTTGGATTCCATACCTAAAAATGATGCTAAAAGCCTAGCTCAATTAAAGAAGTTTCTAGTGGGCTGCCGTGAACTACTAACAGAGCGTATTTCAAACACTCAAAAAGAGATTAGCAAGCTGCAGCAAAGGCAGGAGTAGCTCTTAAGCTTTCTTCTATATCTTTTTGATAGTCTAAGTCGTTGCTTTATCCTATGCCTGTAAAATTGCTTCAGCCCATGGTCTTTAGGCGTTGCTTTAGCTTGTGGATGCAGGCATTGCTTAAGCCCATGGCATTGGCATTGCTTCAGCCTATGGCTTTAAAAGAACATTAGCCTATCTGCCGCTTAAGTCCTCTAAGCGGCATTTGAATTCACTTCATACAAGCGCACCAACCCATAAGTACTCCCATAAGCCAGTGGTGCGCCTATGCTTGTCTAGTATTTTTCTAAGCAGGTCTGCCCGAAGCTAGCTTCTCAAAAGCGATCAGTGGATCATAAGCACTCTTTAGCTCTTCTGCCTCACGACCGTAAAACTCTCTAACCTCAAAGCGAATTGACTTTTCAAAGTTCTTGCATTGTTCAACTACAGGGCCTGAGCCATTTGCAATGGCATACTTAAACAGGTCTAAAGCACTGAGCATTAGCGAGAAATAGCAATTAGCTTGTTTTGCTGCAAGTGCTTGAGAGTTACAGTAATGCTTAGCTCCAAAGAACAAAGCAAAGCCTTTGCGGTATGCATGTTTTGCCTCATCAGTGCAGATATCATCAATGGACGATAACAGCTCATAGGCTATCTTGTGCTCGCCTACATTGTTATGCGCCACCGCCTTAAGGCTAAGTAAATCCACTGTTAGCTGATCTTTTGGCAGTAACTCAAAAGCCTCAATGATCTGACGATGTCTACCATCCTCAATAAAGAAGTCAGCTAGCTGATCTGGATCTGTTGGCAGTGAGGCAGCAACTGCAGCAATCTGTGATTGTAGATACTCACAATAAGCGTCAGATAACTGCAGCTCATCAGCTTTCTCGTTGTTAATGATCTCGCCATCTGAAATACGCTTATTCAGCCAAGCTGAGATCGATCTTAAGACATCGTCATCAGTGCAGCCATCAATACCAGCTGCAATAATCTTAGACCATTTGATCGGCGCTTGAGAAAGCTTCACTGTAGTGTCACTCTCTGATTCGATCATCATGATGATGTCAAAGAATCTTCTTGATAACTGATCATCTAAAGGTACAAGAGTACCGTTTTCCTGTACTGCTCCCTTAGCAATAGATCTGAGCCAATGATTAACAGCAATTGGATTACTGCTCTTATTGACTAACTCTTTGAGCTCAGGCCATAAAGGTGAGTTCTTCACATCCTGCAGCAACTTGAAGGTGACCTCTTCTTCATCTATATCAAAGTTCTCTTGAGGAACAAGCTTACTGATGAATTCTTCAAAGTTATTGGCAAGAAAAGTAATCTTGTAATCATCTTCCTGATCAACATGCACTACTTGCGGCTCACCGTGTTCCATGTGACGTCCGCATTGTCTGTAATCAAGAAAAATCATGTCATGTCCAGCAGATGGACAATCACAAATAGCCACGCCAATATCAGGATAGCCCCATTCCTCAATCATGAACTTAGAGCCTAACTGACCAAGTAATGAATAAGATGTTTCTTTACCAATGGCTAAGAACGAGCTGATAGCTACATGATCTGATGCCCAGGTGGTTGGTTCAGAGCAAGGGCAAGCGTCATTTACTGGCACACCGCCATTCTTGACACTCATAAACAGGATGTAGGACTTAGGAAGTTTAACGTTCAGTTCTTGCTCAACCTCAGCGATAGTAGTTGCTGTAGGTAAAGGCTCACAAAACTCTTTAGAACTATACTCACTATCATCCCAGAACTTATCGAAATCTACGGACTCAAACATCCTAATCCCCTTACACCTTCGTATATAAAGTGAGTAATTAACAACCTAAGCAATCTGTCACATTGATGACACCATGCTGTGCTGACTAAAAAGCTTTCATAACTTTAGCAAGCCCAAAGATTTGAAGTTGCTTAGCTACGTTCATTTATAGCAAATGGAAAGCTAGTCCCTGCACTATCTAACTCTGATCTTGCCAGATCTCACAATGTATTTAACGATCTTATTGCTGTTCTTGTGATCGCTACTCATTTCTTTTCAATAAGCCTGGTAAACGGCACTTTTATAAGCTGAAAACGCTAAACAAGTTGTAAGTTGTATGGGATGTGAAGTTCTTTAATCTAACAACACTTAGATTGCACAGTCAGGTTATGACTGCCTATATGGCGCAAAGATTTCATCAGAAGATGACGGCATGAATCATCAATGAGCCTTTTTAGGCAAATACATTTAGCTTTGAAACTTTAGATGTTGGCCTGTTCAAATCACATGACCTGAAAGGATTATTAATAGGTGGGAACAATTAGCAGATAGATGCTATCAAATAGAGAGGTTAGCCATGAGCTGCAGATTGGATAGATATACTGCAGCTCATGTTAATAATGTTAGCGTCTTTGCCTAGCGCTAAAGATTAGATGAAGCGTAACATGTGAGTTGCTACAAGCTCATCAGTATGCAGAGCTCTAAGCTCAATACGGTCTTCTAAGATAAGACCAAAGCCTGCCTGAGTGCCACCCTTTGGCAGGGTAGTGGAGCCTGGGTTGGCATTGATAAGACCATTTTTCTTCTCAAAGAAGCCTGCAACGTGGGTATGCCCACTTAGGACAATATCTCCCTCCTGCAGACCAAGCTTCTCACGCATTGAGACTGCCTTTTCCATATCCTCGTGATCGATCTTGTATAAGTGACCATGAGTGAGCATGATGCGCTGATGCTTTGCCTTTTCACCAGCCTTAGCATTTGGATCTGGAACTAAGATAAAAGCGTATGGGGCATTGCAAGGATAGCTCAGCTGCATAGACTCAACTTCAGCATCGCAATTACCACGAACAGCAATGACACGATCCTTGTAGGCATTTAAAAGCTCAATTGCCTTTGGTGGGGAATACTGATCTGGAATTGGATTGCGAGGACCATGGTTGAGAATGTCACCCAAAGTAACCAACTGATCGCAATTGTACTTATCAAAGTAGCTCAGAGCCTTGGTTATAGCAGCTGCATCCCCATGCAGATCTGAAATCACTAGGTATCTCATACACACTCCACTATCATCGAAAAAGGGAATATGGCGGCCATCTGTGCTTAACGTATATCCATTGATTATCTAGCCACCAGAAAAATAGTTTTTAGCATTGTAATTGACTATGCTAGCGATGCATATGGCTAATAACCAATAATGAACAACTATCTTAACTTTTCTTTCCAAAACTCTCTCATCACACTTATTAAACCGCATGAAAAAGAGCATCTTCAAAGTTATCTGCACTAAGTGGTTTATCAATTCTCTTCAGCTGTAAAATATAAAGCCCTAATTTCAAGTGATTATTGTTTGTCAATTGAGCTTGTTAAGAGTAGCGCTAGCAGCTCTTATTAAGCATGATTTGTCTTTATCAATGCCTTGAGCAAAGCACGGTGCGCTTAATGAAGATGAGAAGTTTAGAGTTATTTGCAGGCCTTGGTGGAATGGCTAAAGGTCTTGAGTTAGCAGGCTTTGAGGCTGTACATCTAGTTGAGCTCAATCATCAAGCTTGCAATTCTTTACGAGCAAACTTCAATCCCGATCTTGTCTTTGAGGGTGACGTGCGTGATTTTGATGCCACTCCTTTTGCTGGTATAGATTTATTGGCAGGCGGCCCTCCTTGTCAGCCATTCTCTCTAGGAGGTATATCAAAAGCCCACCATGATGAGCGTGATATGTTCCCTAATACAGCTCGCATCCTTGCTCAATGCTGCCCCAAGGCTTTTATCTTTGAAAATGTGAAGGGATTGGTGCGCAAAAGCTTTCAAGAATACTTTGAATACATCTTGCTCACCTTGACCTATCCTTTGGAGCCAAGATCGGATGATGAACCATGGCAAACGCACAAAGCGAGGCTTGAGAAAATAGATCTTAACAACTATGGCTCTGTCTCATACACCGTAAGCTATAAGCTGCTCAATGCAGCCGACTATGGGATACCGCAACGCCGTGAGCGTGTCTTTATAGTTGGTGTGCGCAACGATCTCAAGGTCAAGTGGGATTTTCCGAAACCAACCCATGCTAATAATGCTTCTAACAATCGTGTTGAACGGATCTCAGACAATCTCATGCCCTGGGTAACATTAGGCGAGGCGCTTAATGGCATTCCTGAGCCTGATCAAGATGGAACGTTCAAGGTAGATCATATCTTGCGTAGCGGCGCGAGAATTTATGAAGGTCACACTGGTAGTCCACTTAATGAACCAGCAAAGACCATTAAGGCTGGTGTCCACGGCGTTCCAGGTGGTGAGAACATGATCCGTTTTGATGATGGATCGGTACGCTATATGTCAACTTACGAGGCTAAAATTGTTCAGACTTTTCCTAGCGACTATGTAGTCACTGGAGGAGCAAGTGCAGCTCTGCGTCAAATTGGTAACGCAGTTCCTGTCAAGCTTGCTTATATACTTGGCAAGCAGCTAAACCAAATGTTGCAGGAAGCATCCGTAGAGACAGCTTAGAACTGACTAAAAGCAAAGGTATTGGAGCAATTAACTGCTAGAAAAAGCACAGGATTTGGCTATTGCAATGACTGCCATGCAGCAGTTGCATCAGTCAGCATTAAGATAGATTGCTCGTGAATTGAGACTAATGGTGAGGATGGTCCGATGTAGCTCAAAGCCAAAGGCCTTGAGCTTAAAGAGGTGGGGATTAGCTTTGTGGCTGTTAATACTCGTTTTGTGAGGATTGACGACGAGTATATGAGGATACAACAAACTCGTCGAGCATCTTTTGCTCTCTGCGCAGCTCTTCTTTGAGACGCTTTTGAGTCTGCTGCTCAATGAGCTTCTCAATGATCTTGCGTTCCTTTTGACGAGTCATATACATCTGACGCTTTTGCTCGGTGAGCATTTCTAAACGCTTGAGCTCTTGGCGCTGCTTAACAGCAATGTTATCAAGCTTTTCAATAAAAGCTTGGTAAGCCAAGATCTTGGTGCCAGTAAGACCGTTGCGACCTTCAGCCTGCATTTCAGAGATATAGTTCATACGAAACTCTTCAACCTGACGGATCTGATTTTCGTAATTACTTACCTGATTACGACAAAAGACCCAGTCTTCAAGAGCTTTCTCTTCGTCTCTCTGTCGCTTGTCTTTAACTAAGCTTAAAGCTCTATCAGCAGCCATATCTCACCTTAATAAGATTAAGTCAAACTCAACTTAAAACCTACGCTCTTATCATTATCTACCAAATACGTTCTATGTTTTTAGCCGTAGTAGCGGATACTCTAGCTGCATCACTAGCTAAGTAATCGCTGACGCGATTGCAAGTCTAGTTTCGGTTGCAGACCTGGATACTGTTGCTAAAGCATGGGCAAGATAACTTGTAGTGCATGTAAATGCGGTTTTTGGCGTAAAGTTGACACCATAGATCTGCAATGAGCAACTATTAAGCCAACAAGATACAACCTCATGATCTAAAGACGACAAAGCCCCGTACCTACGAGAGGTGCGGGGCTTTTGAAACTGTTTTTGAAAGGCAAAGCTTGTGATTTTAGCTTGTAACTTTGCTTGTAACTTTAGCTTTAGACTTTGCTTGGCTCGAATCTACTTACTGATTGCGCGGAGCAAAGGACATGCGGGCTGCTACTGGTGCGGCACCTTGCTGACGCTGAGGTGGAGGCATCATGCGGCCTTGCTGCATGTTGTTAACCTTATTCTGAGCATCGTCAATTAAGATCATGGAGAGCTTACGTAAGCCATCGATACTGTCAGAGAATGGAATAACTTCTTTCATGCCCTGCTCAGTGAACTGATCGATATAAGGCTTAATCATCAGAGCCTGATCGATACGAGGATCAGAACCACGCTGATAAGCACCAATGGAGATAAGCTCGCGGTTTTGGTTGTACAGAGCTAAACACTGACGAATAGTTCTGGCCATTACCATATGCTCTTCGGTTACAACAGCTGGCATAACACGAGAGATGGACTTTTCAACGTCGATAGCTGGGTAGTGACCGGCATCAGCAAGCTCACGAGAGAGCACGATGTGACCGTCAAGAATAGCTCGAGCCGCATCGGCAATTGGATCTTGCAAATCATCACCTTCGACTAAAACGGTGAAGAATGCAGTGATCGAGCCTTGGCCCTCTGAACCATTACCAGCACGCTCTACTAAGGCTGGAAGCTTAGCAAATACTGATGGTGGATAACCCTTAGTTGCAGGTGGTTCACCCACTGCCAGAGCGATCTCACGCTGCGCCATTGCATAACGGGTTAAAGAATCGAGAAGCAGCAGTACGTTATAACCTTGGTCACGGAAGTACTCAGCAATCTGCAGAGTAGTTTCACAACCCTTAAGACGCATCAGAGGTGAGGCATCAGCAGGAGCTGCTACTACGATAGAACGAGCACGACCCTCTTCGCCTAAGATGTCCTCAATGAACTCTTTAACCTCACGACCACGCTCACCGATAAGGCCTACCACTACGATATCAGCAGTAGTACCACGAGTCATCATACCTAAGGTTACGGACTTACCCACACCAGAACCTGCAAACAGGCCCATACGCTGACCCTGTCCAACGGTCAAAAGTGCGTTAATTGCTCTAATACCTACGTCCAAGCTGTTACGAATTGGACGACGAGCCATTGGGTTTAAACGTGAAGATGACCACTGAGCAGCATTACCTTTGGCAAGTGGACCTAAGCCATCAATTGGCTGACCCATACCGTCAATAACACGGCCTAAAAGATGAGTACCAAAAGGGAACTCCTTCATACCGCTAACTGGGTATACAGCAGCACCTGGGGTAACACCCTCAACTTTTTCAGTAGGCATGAGATAGATAGTCTCACCTGCAAAGCCTACTACTTCGGCCTCCATATCACCTTTGTCAAGTTTGATACGGCAGCGGTCGCCAATAGCAACCTTAAGACCGACTGCTTCTAAAGTCAGACCGACAACACGTGTTAATTTGCCTACAATCTGAGGGCTCATCTCTGTATCAGGAAGATCAATCGCCTTAAGGCGAGATAAAAGATTATTCATGATCTCTAAATTCTCACGTTGTCGGTTTGTACACCAAATGTATTGAATGCTACGGTCCTATTTAACCAAGATAGCAAGCTTAAGTGCTTTGACACTTATTGACAAGCAAAGATAGTCATTGTCGTGCATGAGCAAGCTCAAGAGATACACTTGGGCTTTAACAATGCACTATTAGCCATATGCCTAGTGCAAGATCGAATCTAGGCTTTAACTTGTTTTTGCCTGACTTAGGTCGTTAGGATAAGCTAAACACTTTGGTGCTTAAGCACTCATAAGCTAAAGTTTATTAAGGTCATCTTGATGGGAAGACCTCATTTAAAGCTTAAGGTTATGAGCTAAAAAAAAATGTTTAGTCAAAAGCTCTAAGGCTCATAATTAATGGCACTTATAGCTTTGACTTAGGCATGCATTAGCTTTAGTTAAGAGCATGGCTGCATGCAGCCATGTCTCAATAATTTTATATTACTGAGCTGCGGCGGCTCTTGCAGCGGCTGCGGCACCACGGCCTTCAACTACCTGACCTTGATTACCGCCTTGCAGAGCCTGAGCTGCTGCCTGCATATCTGGGCTCATAGTGCCGATTTGCTCAGCATGAGCATCTGGGATTTCTTCGTCCTCAAGACCAGCACCGCCGTAGTTAGTACCTGGAACAGCATCTAACTGGTCACGAGCGGCCTGAAGTGCAGCTTGGCGAGCTGCCTCGTGTGGATCCATAGCACCTGCATCTACAGGGGCTGCCCCCATATCAACCTGGCCTTCTAAAGAGGCTGCGGCCTGAACTTCTGCTGCATCTGGATCGATGTCGTCTTCAATTTCCTGACCCATTGCTGCAGCAAGGTTACGCTCAGCTTCGTCAGCAAAATGTGGCTTTGGAGCCATGCGTTGCATGTTTTCAACAATACGCTCAGACATGCCCATTAAGTCACGTGGAGGTGCTACTGGCTTTCTTGGAGCTTCATCATAATCTGGAGCACCATCAATAACTTCTTTACGAGCTGAAGCTACAGCATCAGCAGAACCGCTTAAGAAAGCTGAAATAAGAGCATCAATGCGGTCATCAGCACGCCACTGCACTGAAGAAACCTTGGTATTAACCACTACATCACCGTGCTTTACGGAAGTAGATGGCTTTAAGTCCCAGCCCTGTGACTGCATGTAATCTGTACCAATAGAGGCAACCATCAGAGCATAATCGTCTTCTGACAGTAAGATTTCAGCGCCTTTCTTGGCCTCTGGGAGCATGTTAAAGCACTTTTCGATGCTACCCTTTAAGAAATCGGCATCAGCAATTAACTCACGCTTTAACAGCACCTTGGCTAAACGAGAGATGATGTAAACGGTCTCGTCAGTAACCTGCTCATCTAACTCACGTAAAGGGTTTGCCAACATATCTGCTAAGTGACGGAAACGGTCAGCCTGGGTAGTTACAATATCTGAACCTGCAGCTAAACCAGCCTCTTGGCCCTTGGTGTAACCATCATCACGACCTACACGGAAGCCATCTTGGTAGCCTGCTTCCTTACCCTCTTGCAGACCTTGAGCATAGCCATCAACCTTGCCCTGCTCTACACCCTTTTGGTAGCCTTCTTCATGACCCTTGTTTAAGCCCTCGGTGTAGCCCTCGTTGCGAGCTGCATTACGAATAGCCTCAAGCTCTTCAAGAGAAATGGTTGGAGTTTCTTCTTCCTTGCGCTTAGCCTCTTCAATAGCGGCTTGCTCAGCTGCAAGACGCTCTTCTTCAGCCTTACGCTCAGCTTCCGCCTTAGCAAGACGCATAGCCTCTTGGTGACGACGGAAGTAACCGCCTACCTCATAACCCATGGCATTGGTAGAAACTGGTTTACCATCATCAAATAAAGGCCACTGCATTGGGGTAAAGCCTTTGGTGGCAGCACCTTGCATAACAGTAGCTTCTTTATAGGTCATTGGATGAGTGTTTTCTTTGACTGACTCAACAACACTGTTTGGGTCAATCTTGTCATTCAAAGAACCAAAAGCGTGGTCACTTTTGCCGAGTGGGTTAGGCATAACTGAAAACTCCTAAAGATAGCCTGCCTTGTATCAATATCTCTCAATGCGCACCCTCACCGATAAAGAATAGCCTTTATCTACCTTAAAGCTAACTAATTGCCTTAAGGATATGCATACTCAATTTGAGTCGATAAGCACCTGACGATGTTGCCTATCATGATGCGATTAAGGAGTGCTATTAATCTAAGCTAAAACCATAGCCTGACAAGATTAAAACTTAATCTTGCTGCAGCAAAATATATGGTTTTTCAAACTTAGATAGAGCAAGCATTATGCTCCATTTGCAACAAGCAAGCCATTGCTTATACAGCCGATAAATAAGCCATTTATAAAAGGATTCAAGTTACAACATCAAACGATAATCGCCTTGAGGCTAAAGTGTCAAAAAACATAAGCCCATAAACACATGCACAAGTTTTCAGCTCAACAACTACGACAGATGCATAACCTGCAGCCGCAGCTGCACCGCCTCTGACAGCTTAGCTTGGCAGTTTTAAAGATTTGCGACCCATTACAGTGGAGCTTGAATTCATCGACTTACGACCATAAGCAAAAACTCTATCTGCTATTGCTAATGCTTAGCTTGCAAAATTCATCTTGATAAGGTGCCTGAGATCGGAGCAATTGCTTGTGCCATCAGCAACTTGATTGTTGGTACCTAAAGAGGGTCGATTGCTTGTCCATCAACAGGGCCATTGCTTGTAGCTGCAGAGGCTCAGTTGCTTGTGCCTAAAGATGGTCGGTTGCTATTGAAAGCATTAGGCTTAGTGGGTAAGAGAGTTTGCGATCGCTGCTGATGATGATTCAGACGAGCTTTGCTAGTGGAATCTTTTGGGAGGTGTTTGAGGTGTAATTGTTTTTGATAACGGTGTTTGGCGGGTATAAATAACAAAGGCAGCCTTGTAGGCTGCCTTTGAAGCAGAACTCTGTGCAAGCACAGACTTGAGTAAGCTCGAAGGTGCATAACAAGATGTATGCACCAGATAAACAGTTATTACTCGATGAAGTCGTTTTCGGCGTTGCCACGAGAGAGCATGATCTGGCCGGAGTCTGCGAGCTTGTGAGCAATGGCCAGGATTTCCTTTTGTGCTGCTTCCACGTCGGAAATCTTGGTTGGGCCCATGGACTCGAGGTCTTCCTTGAGGGACTCGCGAGCACGAGAAGACATGTTGGTGTAGAACTTCTCACGGAGAGTCTCATCAGCACCCTTGAGGGCCTTAACGAGAACGTCGTTAGGAATATCACGCAGCAAGGTCTGAATAGAACGATCGTCCACACCACCCAGGTTCTCGAATACGAACATGAGGTCTTGAATCTGTTGACCCATTTCCTTGTCCTGAGCCTGGATTGCATCCATAAGCTGGGTTTCGGTGGTGTTGTCGAGGTAGTTCATGATGTTTGCAGCTGACTTCAAGCCACCAATCTTGGCAGTCTGAGCACCTGCAGAACCAGCAAATTGCTTCTCCATAATTTCGTTGAGCTCCTGCAGCGCAGCTGGCTGAACTTCTTCTAAGGTAGCAATACGCATGATTAAGTCTAAGCGTACAGTCTCTGGGAACTGACTTAAAATCTGAGCTGACTGCTCTGGATCTAAGTAAGACAGAACGATAGTCTGAATCTGAGGGTGTTCGTTTTGGATGATAGTAGCAACCTGACGAGCATCCATCCACTTGAGGGAGTCAAGACCATGTGAGCCTGAACCCATGTTGATCTGATCAACGAGGTTGTTAGCCTTATCCTCACCAAGAGCTGCAACCAGAGCGTTCTTAACAAAGTCTTCAGAACCAATACCAATGTTAGAGTGCTTGGTAATGTTGGTCAGGAAAGTCTTGTGAACGGCGTTAACGCTATCCTGGTTGAAGTCCTGTAGCTCAGCCATCCTTATACCGAGCTTCTGAACTTGCTTAGGCTGCAGGTTACGGAATAATGTAGCAGCATCATCCTCAGATAAGGAGAGCATTAAGATAGCTGCCTTATCAATACCTGACAGCTTCTCAAGAGCCATCTTCTCATCGTCTGACAGTTCTAATCCGTTGCTCGAGGAAGGAGTAACTGGAAAGCTCTGCGGACCTGCTCCGCCCTGTCGTACCATAGCTCTGTCTGACATATGAAAATAACCTCAAATAAGTTGCGTCTTTACTTAACAACTCTAGACCAAAGCTCTTTTAAACCTAGTGCCTTGGCAGCTGTCAGTAGCTTGACGTTACTTTAAGAAATCCTTGTTTGCGTTTAATTAAAGAAAGAGCATTCTTTAACTACTAACGCTGCAATTTGCAGAAGGCTAAACTCAAATAAGCTGTCACTAAAAGAAGAGTAAAGAATACTATCTATTTATTGACACTTAGATGAACACAGCCTTCTGAAAACTGTGTGTTGCAATCTTATATTGTACTAAATCCATCTTGCTCATCTCAATGTTAAGCATCAGAGCACAAGTACTTAGATTGCCAAAAGGCGGAGCATGGGCTCCGCCTTTTATCGTGCCTCTAAGCGAGGCACTGAAGTTTAGTTTATAAGCCTGAAGCGGCTGCGGCCTTATTGCCCTTCTTCTTATCCTTCTTGTCAGCGCTGTCTGAATTAATCCAGTCACGGAGTACTTCAGCAGAGAGCTGAGGCTCGTTGGATACCAGAGTACGTACTGCGTTGAGCAGGTCTTCATCACGGTGGAGGTTAGGCAGCTCAATACCACCCTCACGGTTGATGTTGTAAATCTGGTCAGCAAGCTCGTTCTGGGCAGCGATGAGGTTGAGATCATCTTCACCACCGAGAGCGGAGCCATTATCAAGTTCAAGCTGTTGCTCGAGCTCGATGTCGGCAGCGGACTTGCCACGGAGCAGACGGTTGACCATAGGACGAACCACGAATACAACCAGTACCAGGATGATGAGCACAGCACCAGCAATACGCAGGATACGTAAGAATGCTTCTTGTTGCCACCATGGAAGTGCAGGGGTTACGTCGTTATGAGGGAACTCGATAGTAGCTACGTTTACAAAGTCACCACGAGTTTCGTTCAGACCTAAACCGCCGCGTACTAAAGCTGCAATCTTGTCTAATTCCTCTTGTGTACGAGGCACATAGGTTACAGCACCATCAGCACCAGTCTGGCGTAAGTAGTCAACTGCTACGGATACTGTCAGGCGTTGTACTGAGTTAGTTGGACGAATGGTGTGACGTACAGTGGTGTCTACTTCGTAGTTACGTACTGCTTCACGGTTTTCATTCTTGTCTTTAGCGCTATCGCTCTCCATAGCGGTGCCATCACGCAGCTGCTGTGGAATAGTAGCGTTAGCTGGAGGCTGGTTAGATAAGGAGCCTGGTACACCATATGGAGTGCCTTCTTCCTTGCCGCCGATCTCCTCACGTAAGGTCTCGGAACGTACAGCCTGATTATCTGGGTTGAAGAACTGACGGGTTTCCTCTTCGATAGTGGTGTCTAAAGTTACATCCACTTCAGCAGAGTAGTTACCTTCGCCAAGCATCGGACGGAGAATGGTATCAAGCTTGTCACGATACTGAGCTTCGCGCAGGGTGCGCATTTCAAATTCTTTTTGCAGACGGTCTTCGCCATTGGCATTAGCGCCAGTGTTGTCGCTAAGTAAACGACCGTGCTGATCGGTAACTGTAACGTCCTTAGCTAACATGTTGTGAACTGAGGAGGATACAGTGAAGCGAATTGAGTTTACGTTATCTGGTGATAAGTAAGCACCTTGCTGCAGAGTTACAACTACTGCTGCAGATGGACGCTGCTGTGAGCGAGCAAATACGTTATCGCGTGGGATAGCTAAAAGCACAGTTGCATGCTCAACACCGTTAATACGGGTAATGGCATTAGCAAGCTGCAGCTCACGGCTATGCTTAATACGCTCGGACTCAAGACGCTGAGATACGCCAAAGCCGTTGTCCTTCATAATGAGGGCATCTTGCTCGGCAATCTTATTGATAGCTACACCATTGCGCAGCATTGCCTCACGTACCATGGCGTAATCATCAACATGTACGAGGACGCTGTCACCGTTTAAGGTGTAGTTAAAGCCCTGAAGGCTTAAGAAATCGATGACCTTGCCTAACTCTTCTGGAGTGTAGCGGCCGATAGAACGCTGTGAAGCTGCACTATTGTTGGCTTGCAGTGATAACAGGCCGAATACAGCACCTGTTAAGAACAACACTAAGAAGCCAAGGATAATGAGCTTACGCAGAATTTCGCCATTGCGCAGGAACTCACCTACACGATTCTTAAAATCAGTAGGCTGTGGCTCGGTATTTACAGTATTACCAACGGTTCCGCCGATGCGATTCTCACTATCATCCCCGTCCTGACGGTCTTGGACGGCATCTGCAGAGACTTGATCAGTATTCTGAGCTTGACCGGCATCATAGGCATTGGTATCGACAAGAGCAGTGGAGTTCTGCCCCTGCTGATTGCCATTAGCAGCCACCGGGAATGAATTGTCTGACATTTTCTATCCTTTATGAAAAAGACTAAATCTGCATCTGCATGATGGTCTGATATGCATCGACCAACTTATTGCGAACCTGTAAAGTAGCCTCAAAAGATAAGCTTGACTTGTTAGATGCAATCATAACGTCAGCTAAGGTAACTGAGCGGTCACCTACGTCAAAACGCTGAGCCATGGAGGCTGATTCGTTCTGAATGATGTTAACGTTCTCAAATGCATCCTTTAACAGTTGCTTGAACTCACCAACGGTTTGGCCTGCGCTGTAAGCTGGCTGGTAAACCTTGTCAGCATTGTTGTTATTAACAACACCTGAGTTCATGGCACCGTTAACAGTTGCCTTTGCCTGATCACGTAAAGCACGTGCAGCACTGTCACCATTGAAAAATGGGCTCTGACCGCCGATGTAACCAAACTCGGAGTTACCCTGTGGAACACCGCGAGATGCACCCTGGCTCAGTGAGCTCATTTGCTTGTTCATCAGCTCAAGCTGTGACATCAGCGAGCTGTTAGAGATGTGATCGATTGCCATTGTTAGCTCCTGTCAGATATATGACGAATAAATCAAGTCTGACAGTACTTAAGTCAAAAAGCGTGCCACAACGAACAAACCGCATATGCAAGCGATTTATAAACACTAGTTCGACGCTTTTTAACCGCAAAAACAATCACTTTTCCAAGCGCGTTTTCAGGCTTTTAAAACCTACAAAATTGTAGATTTTGATCGCTTATCCAACCATGTAGCTAGCCAACCATCTGTCATCACGTTCAAACAAAATTTAATACCGCAAATTACAGATGCCCCAAAGGCGATAAGAACTAATGAGCTTATGCATTGAGGAAGTTGCAACAAACTAAACAGTTGAGGGCTGCAAATCATACGTATTTTAAGACACAAAAGCTATAGCTAAGCTTAAAGGCGCAACTTTGTGCACCAATGGCTTAGCAAAGGGCATTGCTATCTTAAATGCTTGCAACGCTACGTAACGTTCTAGCAACTAGCTTTATCTCATGTCTAAAACATGTCATTAACAAGCTTAAGTGCTAGCTGTATAGCCTCAAACAAGTGACGTTAGAAAAATAACTATCAGGCCACTAGTAAAAGCCACACAGGCGAAAATCGGTTATCCAAAGTCTCGTAATCTACAACTTGGGGCTTTAAACCAAGCTTCATGCATTCAATGCATGCAAGCAAAATATAAAGACTCTCTAGTCTGACTACCAAGCTATCTGCTTTAAAAGCAGTTACAGCAAAGACTCCGCGCACAGTATAGCCACTCTATTGGCTACAAGCGCATATTTAGTTTATAAAACGCTGAAGGCCTCACGTCTTTGTTAAAAAGACGCAGCGTAGTGCATAGCAAATGCTCCGCATCAGTGCTATTCAAGCAAACAAACACAAGAGTACTAAGAGCATATGCACAATAACTTAGCCACGTTAAAAGCAAGCTAAGGCTATTGCAAAGCCTAAAGAGCGCAACAAAAAGTAAAACCTAATCAAAACAGGCCTAACCAAGTTGCTAAACCAAAGAGCCTTTTCTTAGTCAAATGCCTCACTTAGCATTCACTAAAGAAAGTAGCTGAAATTTTGGATCGTGGCATTATACGAGTATACAAGCTAAAAATGTGTGAAGCTTCACAGTTTTTTGAAATTACCTAGTTACAACATATACATACCCGAACTAAGATCCCCATAAACAAGCCATTTTTCAAATTATCAGACTAGCTACAAACGCACCAAATCGGTCACTTGTACGACCTTTTGCCCGCTTATCGTGAAATTTTCCACCCCAAAATCCACTAAAACCCCCATAAATCTTTACACTCAAAGCCCATCTGCACAATAAAAATGACCATATGCTCACATCCACCACAATTTCTCATTCAAATTTAACAAAAGCCCCACATCCATTGACCCCGCTCACACTTTTGACTAAATCCTGAGCCACTACCACACCAAAGCCAAGCACCCAACCACTCGCATCATTTTGTCTACCGCCGCAGCCCCTCAACAACCACGGCTTCCTCAACACTACGCCACAATCCCAAGCTCCCGCCAAATCCACCAAGCAAAAGCTCAAAGTACACAACTGATTGTACACTCCCAATCCTTAAACAACGACCACTCACCACCATGCAAAGCCAGCTAGTACATGGGCTCCAGACACTCAAGCACCTCCCGCTGTACATGAGTTTGCTCAGAACTAGCCACCAGAGACAGACGCTTAACTTCACTTGAACTTAGTAAAAAGCTAAGTAGCACCACAGCTCCTAACCAAGCCCACTCACACCTTAGATATAACGGCCTCAACTCAGCGCTACAATGATTGCCAGCTGTACTGGGCTCAACAGCCTACTTTAAGAGCTTCACTCTTTTGACAGATCGCAAGGAAACAACAACAAATAGTTATCACGCTAAATCTTTTGCCAAATCCAAGATTTTAATGAGCTTTTATGCGATCTGCAGGCTTAATTTTCAGTATCTAGCCAAAATCCTGACTATGGTTTTAATGCGATAGTTTTAGTTTGATTTAGATAGAACCTACTCCATTGATGATCTTTAACTATCAACTTCACCATACGTCAAAACCTAGCCACAAGTTGCGCCGTCAAAATGATCTATGCGTTCATAGAAGCAGCAATGCTTGCTACTCTTACTTTATCAAATGCTTAGCGCCATGCCGTTGAGGGCTAATGGAGAAAATTGAGTGGAACCAATTTGCAGAAAAAGAAAAAGCACTATCAACAGACCATGCTCTTGGCTGCCGATAGTGCTTTTAAGAAATTTGTAATTTGCCTTAGTTCTTAGTGCTTACTTTGTGACCAGCATACGGAAGATGCGGATCTTGATTGCCTTTCTATGGTCAGTGTAAGCAACGTAGAGGAGGTGGTGACGACGATCTACCTGCATGTATGGAGAGGTGAAGGTGCCCTTTGGATCATCTTCGAGGCGTAACAGCTCTTCAAAGTGAACACCGTCCTTAGACATGTAGATGGATAATGGAGAGTCTTCCTTAGTCTTAGCCTTCACTGGATCTGTAGTGAGCTTACCGCAAACTAACAGACGGTTCATGTAAGTGACACAATCAACGCCGGCTAAGCAGTTATAAAGCTCAATTGGGTATGGTTCACCAAAGCTAGCACCAGCATCATATGAGTCAGCTACGTGCATCTGAGAGCAAGCAGCACTCATAAGCATGTGGACAACGCAGCTCTTGGCCTCGTACTCATCTTCAGTCAGCTGCTGCAGATCGTTATCATCAGCCTGGTGAACACCTAGGTCCTCAAACAAGGCTGCCTGAATTACACCCTTAGCTACAAATGACTTCTCACTAGCCTCAACCTGTACAGCACTTGGGTCAATTGAGTTAGAGGTATTTACAGTGCGTAAATCATCATCGGTGTAATCAACGAATGCAGGGCCAGCATTAGACTCTACTGAAGATGGGAAGAGAACTCGTCCTGCAAATGGGCCTTTTCTAAATAAGAAAGGCTTAGTACGCACTGGACCACGAATCTTTACATCACCACCCTCAACTGCCTTGCGAGGAGTTACAAAGCTCTTACCATCATCACAGCTAACAGATAAGTAAGATCTTGGAGTCTCGTTTAATGGACCAGCCTTGTAAACAAGAGCAATCACGGCATCATCAGCGGCACTAATACGTGTACCTGGAGTTGCATTCTGCACATCATCCATCAGGCGATCAATTGAGGTTGTAATGTCACCCTTGACGCAACGATTGTGGCTTAAACCTTCCTTAAAGCGTCTTTCACGCATCTCAACACCTTGGTTGAGATAGAAGAGTACAGGAGTGCAGTTCTTGGACTGATTGAGCTCTGGGCAGTCTAACTTCTGCACAGATGAATGAGAGCCGTCAGCCTCAATACGAACTACGTAGATACAAGTCTCACCAGCTTCACCGCTTGAGCACTTTGGGCCTGCGTAAAATGCGCACAGCATTGGGCTAAACGGAATAAAGACATGATGGAAATGCTCATGCTTAAGAGGTAGCAGAGTACCAGCATGGCAAATTCGCTGACATTCAGATGCAGCCTCATCTACACTTGTACTATCGCGGTCGGCCTTCTCAATCTCATCGAGAGTAATAGAAGTGCTAAACACTTCATGAACGTTGACCATAGCTACCACCTTACATGAACAGTAGAGAAAAACTTAAAAACAGTTAGCTACTTAAGCTGTACATGAGCACTGCAAAAAGCAACTACCCCTGCACACAGCATTTTAACCAGTCAAGCTAACTTCAGCATCACTTAGGCACTTTATGCCAGCTCTCAAACGTAGACAGTAGCAGCTCACCACAAGCAAATACCACGTAAGTCTATAGACTCATGAGAGTATGGTTACCACCTCAAAAAAGCAAAACTAAACTCTCTTACAAAAAAAGAGATCGCAAAATTAAGTAGATGGTCTGATGCAAATAGCATATTAACAAGTAACAGCATGCCATTGTGTATATTATGCCAGCTATATTGATGCACACTACAAATTTTCACTCGAAAGATAGCAAAAGTAATAATTTGTGATTGAGATACAACAAAAATAAACCGCCTTTTTCCTCAACTAAAACACAAAATCAGCACTCAAATACATCATGTCAATCCACCACCAAGCTACAAAAGCCCCTCAACTGAGCTAATCCAAAGGCAAGTCAGCGCAAACACCAGCCATCCAATAGAAAGCAAAAGCAATTACAAATCACCAATAATCAATCAACAATCAGCTATCAGCAAAAGGCTACCGCAGCTTTAAACATGCTGTTCAAAATGCAAAAGGGCCAAAGCCACACAAGCTGCAGCTTTGACCCTTATCAAGAGCTAACTAAGTTAGCCCTTTAAGAAGTAAGACTTTGCGTCTTACCATCTAATTAAGCACGACGCTTCTCGTGAACGCCTTCATCAGTTGCGTATAAGACAACATCAGCACCACGGTGAGCAAACAGACCAACAGTTACTACACCTGGAATGCCATTAATCTTATCCTCAAGCTCAGCGGCGTTAGTGATACTTAAGCCGTGTACGTCTAAGATTTCGCAACCGTTGTCGGTAATGCAGCCCTCACGAAGCTTTGGCTCACCGCCTAAAGCACGTAAGGTACGAGCAACCTGCTCTCGAGCCATTGGGATAACCTCAACAGGTAATGGGAACTTACCTAAGATGTCAACGAGCTTGGACTTGTCAACGATACAAACAAAGGTCTTAGCCATAGAAGCTAAAATCTTCTCACGGGTCAGGCAAGCACCGCCGCCCTTGATCATGTCAAAGTTCTCATTGATCTCATCAGCGCCGTCAATGTAAACGTCATATGGCTCGCAGGTGTTTGGATCGAGAACCTTAACGCCGATCTCCTCGAGGCACTTGGTGGTTGCATTGGAGCTTGAAACAGCAGCCTGTACCTTAATGCCATTAGCCTGAATAGCCTTGATGAACTTAACTACAGTTGAACCTGAGCCTACGCCTAAGATTGCATTCTGAGGAATAAACTCTAAGGCCTTCTGAGCAACCATCTCTTTTAACTCATCCTGAGTCTTTGCCATGATAAAACCTCTGCTTGGTATTAATAATCTGTCATCACTGTCAATCAACAAGCCTTGAGTTTATTAGCAAGCGGTCAGACGTGGCACGCACCTTAATGCTTAAAGGTGCGTGCTAATAACCTTTTAGTGCCAGGATAAAGAAGTCTTGCTAACTAAAACACTTATGTTAAGTGTAAGCCTTGTTGAGATACCATTGCGCTTAATTAAGCACAATGAAAAGCGCCCACCATACTTTAAGTAGAGGTGGGCGGCATGATAAATCTATAAGCCCATGTATCAAGACTGTCTTTCAATCAAGCACATCATGCTGTACATGGCTTAGTATTACTTAACAGTAATACGAGCAAAACGGCGCTTACCAACTTGGTAAACTGCAGTGCCCTTAGCAACTTCCATCTTAGGATCGGTGATAACTTCACCTTCGCACTTAACAGCGTTTTGCTTAAGCATACGCATAGCCTCAGAAGTAGAGGCAACTAAGCCAGCATCCTTGAGCATGTTAGGCAGTGAAGTTACATTCTCGAATGTGAACTCTTCGATATCCTCAGGCAGTGCACCCTTAGCAAACTGATTGATAAAGCCATTAACAGCATCATCACCAGCCTGCTGACCGTGGTAGCGAGCCACGATTTCACGGCCAAGCTCGAACTTAGCATCACGTGGGTTCATCTCACCAGAGGCACACTTACGCTTGAACTCTTCGATCTCTGTTAATGGACGGAATGAGAGCAGATCGAAGTAGGACCACATCAGCTCATCGCTTAAGGACATGATCTTACCGAACATCTCATTTGGAGCGTCATGCACACCAATGTAGTTGTTGGCGCTCTTTGACATCTTCTTGACACCATCAAGACCAACTAACAGAGGCATCATGAGTACGCACTGCTGCTCTAAACCTGCATCCTTCTGAAGCTCACGACCCATTAACAGGTTAAACTTCTGATCAGTACCACCAAGCTCAATGTCTGCCTTTAAGACAACACTGTCATAGCCTTGGAAGAGTGGATATAAGAACTCGTGAATTGCGATTGGCTGACCTGATTGATAGCGCTTGGTGAAATCCTCACGCTCGAGCATACGGGCTACAGTAAGCTTTGAGGCAAGACGAATAGTGCCCTCTGCGCCTAAAGCGCCGAGCCACTCTGAGTTGTAGCGAATCTCAGTCTTCTCTTTGTCTAAAACCTTAAAAGCCTGCTCTGCATAGGTCTGTGCGTTATACATGATTTGCTCACGTGATAACTGCGGACGGGTTGCATTCTTACCTGATGGGTCACCCACAGATGCTGTGAAGTCACCAATAATAAGCACAACCTTATGACCTAAGTTCTGGAAAGTACGTAACTTGTTGAGAATTACAGTATGGCCTAAATGGATATCAGGGGCAGTAGGATCCATGCCAAGCTTGATAATAAGCTGACGACCGCTTTCAAGCTTCTTCTTAAGCTCATCTAAAGGAATGATTTCCTGAGCACCGCGAGAAATCTCGCGTAACGCCTCTTCAACCGCTACCATTTGAAACTCCTGTATGCACCAACTCACGTCAAGACTTTAAGTACTGCTAACTAAGCACAGTACTATTTGCTATGACGGTATTGATGCTCTTCAGCAAAACACCAGTACAGACACTTACTAACAACAAACTAGATTTTAGACAAAGCCCGCCTCTGCAAGACCAAAGTGCAAGAAACGTTGTGCTGCCTAAAGATAAGTGTTCTATACCAGCCAAATACACAAATTCAGAGCGAGAGTATAGCACATTGCCTACAAAATCCCGTCAAATGACCATCTAATCGCTAAATCTCATTCTTATGCGCACCCAACATGTCAGATAGAAAGTATTAACTATAATCGATGCGTAAAGCACCATCTAACTTATGACGTCACCCACTACAAACCGCATAAACATAAGCTTTACAAGTCATTCAAACACTAGGCACAGCCTTTGCAGTATACGTACAAAAACTCGTCAAATGCTCTCTAAAAACAGCATTTATATGCCCTCTAAAAACAATTGGGCACAAAGCCGAGTCAATAGAATTTTTAAGTAAGACTCATTACAAAGCATTTGTAATGACGAAGTGACTTAACCAGTTGTAAAAACGCAAAAAAAAAATGCGTCTTTTCACAACACGAACGTGAGACAAAAGCACTTCACTGAATAAGAGAGAAATGCAATGGCCTTGTACGTCAATACCAACGTTAGCTCTATTAACGCTCAGCGTAAGCTTGCTAACTCCACCCTTGCGCTGAATACCTCATACCAGAGACTTTCCTCTGGTCTTCGTATCAACAGCTCCAAGGATGACGCTGCCGGCCTGCAGATCTCCGACCGCTTAACCGCCCAGATTAATGGCCTCAACCAAGGCAACCGCAACTCAAACGACGGTATTGCCCTCTGTCAAACCATTGAAGGTGCCCTCGACGAGACCACCAATATGCTGCAGCGTATCCGTACCCTTGCAGTTCAGGCCGCTAACGGTACCAACACTGAAAAAGACCGCAAAGCCCTTCAAGAAGAAGTAAACGCTTTATCAGACGAAATCACTCGTATTGCACAGAAGACTACCTTCGCAGGCGCACAGGTTCTTGACGGTGGCGTTGGTGTTACCAACGGTCTTATGCGTGAAGTTGCAGGCCAAGGTAACGTTGCAGCCAATAAGAAGCAGTACGAATACTTCTTCCAAGTGGGCGCAAATTCCAAGGACGAAATTACCCTTGTATGCGGTGCTTTCACCATGAAAGGCATTGCATCTCAGGCAGGCATTACCGCAATGGCCCAGCTGACTAAGGCTACTGACAAAATCCAAGGTAATTATGCATTAGCTGGTCTTTCTGTAAACGGTAATACATGGCACTGGGTTGTTGATAAGCCAAGTATTGCTCAGCGTACTCTTTACACCATCGATCGCTTCATCGAAACCGTGGATTCTAAGCGTGCGGCCCTAGGCGCAATCCAAAATCGTATGGAAAGTACCATTCGTAATCAGAGCTCAATTTCTGAGAACGAATCTGATGCACGCAGCCGTATCCGCGATACTGATTTTGCATCTGAAACCGCTGCTTTAACTCAGAACCAGATTATTCAGCAGGCCTCTCAGACTATTCTGACTCAGGCTAACCAGCGTCCTACTGTTGCCCTTAACCTGTTAGGTCAATAGTAGTTTGTAGCGATAGCTACTTAAATGCGGCATAGCCTCAAAGGCTATGCTGCTATACACAACGAGCAATCAGTTCATTCTCAAACATACTGCTTAGTTTGCTTGAGAATGCATTGATAAGCTCTACAACAAAGTCCAATACCTTAAAAAGTCACTGTGACATGATTTTGTAGAGTCGCATCTGATGTAAACGGTAAGCGCTTAAAAAGCGCTGGACACAACAAGGACGAGAAATATGGCCTTATACGTTAATACCAACGTTAGCTCTATTAACGCCCAGCGCAAGCTTGCCAACTCCACTCTTGCGCTGAATACCTCATACCAAAGACTTTCATCTGGTCTTCGTATCAACAGCTCCAAGGATGACGCAGCTGGTCTGCAGATCTCCGATCGCTTAACTGCCCAGATTAATGGCCTCAACCAAGGCAACCGCAATGCAAACGACGGTATCGCCTTAGCTCAAACCATCGAAGGTGCCCTCGACGAAACCACCAACATGCTGCAGCGTATCCGTACCCTTGCAGTCCAAGCCGCTAACGGTACCAACACAGCAAAAGATCGTCAGGCTCTCCAAGAGGAAGTTAACGCCTTATCAGATGAGATCACTCGTATTGCTCAGAAGACCACCTTTGCAGGCGCTCAGGTTCTTGATGGCGGTAAGAACGTAACTAATGGTCTCATGCGTCCAGTTGCTGGTCAACAACCTAATGCTCAAAACCGATGGGAATATTTCTTCCAAGTTG